>NZ_BASL01000662.1:0-10689 GCF_000648255.1 Candidatus Protochlamydia sp. R18
TGCAACACCCGCAATATTTCCAATTCCAATTGTAGCAGCTAAAGCTGTCATCAACGATTGGAAGTGGCTGATATCTCCTTGTCCTTCTGCTTCTGGGTGGGCTTTTTGAGAACCAAAGACTAATCGAAGTGCATAACCTAAATAACGAAATTGTAATCCTCGTAAGGTGATGGTCAAATAAATTCCCAATCCAGTTAAAAGCACGAGAAGAGGAGCCCCCCATATCCAGCTATAAATTATATCTAAACTATTCATGATACTTGTCATTATATTAGCAGGCATTTTATGTATCTCCTAGATCCCTGAAATTTTCCCTTTTTTCTTTTTCACGATCCACCACAATTAAAAAATCTTTGGTTTCTTTTTTAATAACTTTAGATAAAGCGATTAAAGCAATTAAATTTGGAATCACCATCAATCCGTTACTGATATCTGCTAAAAACCAAGCAGTCTCCATTTTTAATGCTGCTCCCGGAATAACCATTAAAGCGAATAAGATGCGATAGCTAAAAACCGAACTTTCCCCAAATAAATATTCACAACATTTTTCTCCGTAATAAGACCAGGCAAGAACCGTGGTATACGCAAATAAAACAAGACCGATCGTTACAAGGTATTCACCACCTTGAATGTGAGTATTAAACGCAGCAATCGCTAGAGAAGCTCCATTTAACAGTTGACCCGACTGTGAATAAGAACCAACGAGTTTTGATACAGCGAGGACAAGGCCTGTCATCGTACAAACGATGACAGTCGAAATTAATGCACCAGTCATTGTCACCATTGCCTGACGTCCAGGACTATCTGTCTTGGCTGCTGCTGCAGCTATAGAAGATATTCCAAGTCCTGCTTCATTAGAAAATACACTTCTTGCTACACCCATTTGTAAAGCCAATATCATTGTAGAACCGAGGAAGCCACCAACTGCAGCTTGACCATTTAAAGCACTATGAAAAATCAACATAAATGCATGAGGAATTGAAGAATAATTAACAACTAGAATATAAAGAGCAGCTAAAATGTAAATGATTGCCATTCCAGGGACTAAAACACTTGCAACATTCCCAATACTTTTAACTCCACCAATGATTACAGCTGCTGTTAAAAAACACAATACAACTCCTGTAGTCCAAGGTTCAATATTCCATACATGATTCACAGCTTCAGCAATTGAATTTGTTTGAACAAGATTTCCCGTACTCATGGCTGCAATCATTCCTAAGACAGCAAAAATCCATGCCATCCATTTCCATCCCAAACCTTTTTCAATATATTGCATAGGTCCCCCAGACATTTCTCCTCGGCTATCTTGCTCACGATATTTCACGGCTAGCAAAGACTCTGCATATTTAGTCGCCATACTTAAAAATGCTGTTACCCACATCCAAAAAATAGCTCCTAAACCTCCAATTGTAATCGCTGTCGCCACCCCAACAATTGTTCCTGTTCCAATAGCCCCAGCTAAGGAGGTCATTAAAGCTTGAAAATGGCTAATATCTCCTTGCGAGTCTTGTTTTTGCTTAGCAATGACCTGCTTAAATGCATACCCAAGATAACGAAATTGCACTCCTTTCAAAAGAATAGTTAAATAAGCCCCAGTGCCAAGCAATAGCATGAGCAAAGGCAATCCCCAAATCCAATTTCTAAGTTCGCTTAAGAATTGATCCACTTGTTCCATTATTTACCCATCAAATGAGGTTCCCGATCGTAAATTAGTTAGGATACTAACAAATAATTTAGTCTTTGTAAGTAAGATCTAATTTGGTTAGACCCAATATTTTAAAGCTTAGATAATAAGAGTAAGTATAGAAACTGTTTTTAAGCAGCTTGAAATAACCATTTTCTTATTTCCCGCAAAAAAAATTAACGCAAAATTGGGCAAGATCATGGCATTTTCTTGTTTCTTCATCAAGGACATAAATCAATTATGTAGAAATTTAGAATTGTTAGTTTATTTAATAAAACTCATAAACTAATTAGAAAATCAACAACATAACTATATTAAACTTCACCATTTTTTCATAATTACTATTGGTAATTTTGAAAAAATAAACCCAAAACTTCAGTTAGATTGATTCACGAAAATGTCAATCTTTGTTAGACTCCGGACTAATCAGAATAATGGACTAACATGGAACTTCTCCCCTCATATAAAGAATTAAAAAGCCAATTTCCGGCAAGCGTATCTCAAGATAATTTCATTGAAGATTGTCGAGAAACTGTAAAATCTATTTTAAATGGGACTGATAAGCGATTATTATTGATTGTAGGGCCCTGCTCAATCCATGATTTTCATTCTGCTAAGGAATTTGCATTTAGATTAAAATGCTTAGCAGAATCTCTTTCGTCTCATTTTTTCATTTTAATGCGTGTCTATTGTGAAAAAGCGAGAACAGCAACGGGCTGGAAAGGATTTTTGTATGATCCACTTTTAGACGGTTCCAATCAACTTTTACTCGGAATCAAAAAGACAAGAGAATTGTTGCTAGAGCTTTGCGATTTGCGAATCCCTGCCGCAACCGAATTTTTAGATCCTTTAACCGCTTATTATTATGAAGATTTAATTTCTTGGGGGTCGATCGGAGCGAGAACTTCCTCCTCACAAATCCACAGGCAATTTGCTTCGAATTTGCAAATTCCGATAGGCTTTAAAAATGGAATTGCTGGTAATATTTCAGCTGCTGTTCAGGGAGCCTATGCGGCTTCCCAACCCCATGCTTACATGGCTTTACACGAAAATGGATGGCCAATTGCAACGCAATCTAAAGGAAATCTCGATACTCACATTGTTTTAAGAGGTGGGGAAACAAAAACCAATTTTGACTCTCATTCGATATCTGAAGCGCTTGCAAGGTTATCCCATGCAAACTTGCCAGAAAGAGTGTTGATCGATTGTTCTCATCATAATTCAAATAAAAAACATGAAAAACAACCAATTGTTTTTCAATCCATTATCGATCAAGTACTGGCAGGAAATTCCTTTATTAAAGGTTTAATGTTAGAAAGTCACCTTTATGCCGGCAATCAACCTTTTCATTTCAATCCACAAGAGCTTCGTTATGGTGTTTCGATTACGGATTCTTGCTTAGATTGGAATTCAACTCAAACACTCATTGAATGGGGTGCTCATCAATTGCAAGAAAATTTTAATCCGAGTAAGAAGTTATCTTTGTCTTCAGAATCTCTTTTTAGTTCGATGATATGTACAAAGCTAAAAAGATAAAAAATATTTTAATGAAAAGCTCCTTAAAAATCTTAATAGCTATCATCTGCTTTCTTTGTCTGACTAGCTGTAGCCTTCAAAGATTGAACGTACAAACTCATTATGTAAATCGCGAACACTTAGCAAGTTACCATGTATATACCCCTGATCCTTATAAAGAAAACCCCACGATTGGTCAGACAATTTTAATTCAATGGCACATGCTTAAACAAGATCAAAATTTTCGAGAGTTTTATCTACATCTTGCTATACGATTCCGCAACCGTAGAGAAGAAAATATTTATTTGCAATTAACGAAATCATCGGGAACTTATCTTTATCATTTATTAAATGAAAACTTTTGTTTTTCAGGGGGAATTGCCACCTATAAAATTGATTTGATCGGTGATGAATGCCTTTTAGAAAGCTGGACACATCCCCTATGGGTAGACTTAATCTCTTTTGATTTTTCCACTGAAAACACAAAAAAAGAACAAGAAACATTTAACAAATCAAAATCAGCAAAATATTAAGTCATTGGCCCAATCATTTTTTTAGGATCCATAATCTGATCAAATTCATCTTCGGTTAAAAAGGCTAAAGCTAGTGTAGCTTCTTTTAATGTTATATTTTCTAAGTATGCTTTTTTTACAATTTGACTTGCATGATCATAACCAATTGCATGATTAAGAGCAGTTGCTAACATTAAGGAACGATTCAGATGTTCTGCAATTCTTGTTTGGTTAGCCTCTATTCCGACAACACATTTTTGGTTAAAATTAGTAATAGCATCGCTTAATAATCGAATAGATTGAATTAAATTATAAATAATAAGAGGGCGAAAAACATTCAATTCTAGATTGCCTTGCGAACCTGCAAAACCAATGATCCCATCATTCCCCATTACTTGAATGGCAATCATCATTAAGGCTTCACTTTGTGTAGGATTAACTTTTCCTGGCATAATCGATGAGCCTGGTTCATTAGCAGGAATAACAATTTCTCCTATGGCACATCTAGGGCCTGAAGAAAGCCACCGAATATCATTGGCAATTTTAAACACTGAAACGGCCACTCTTTTTAAAGCCCCGCTAACTTCTACAAGAGCGTCATTAGTCGCGAGCGACTCAAATTTATTCCTGGCAGTGACAAAATTAAATCCAGACAACTCACTAATTTTTTCAGCCACTAATTTTGCGTAGTTGGGATGCGTATTCATTCCCGTTCCCACAGCAGTTGCTCCCAAGGCCAATTCAGAAAGATGCGCAAACGTATTTTTTAGAGCTTGTATTCCATGCTCTATTTGGCTGACATAACCCGAAAATTCTTGTCCAAGTGTTAAAGGGGTCGCATCCATTAAATGCGTACGCCCAATTTTTACAATATCTTTAAAAGCTTCAACTTTCGCTTCTAAAGTTTCTTTTAGTTCTCTTAAACTTGGTAACAACTTCTTAGATATATCAAACATTACCGCAATATGCATGGCTGAAGGAAACACATCATTAGACGATTGAGATAAATTGACATCATCATTAGGATGGATCGGATATTTAGAACCAAGCACCCCACCCAGCTTTTCAATGGCCCTATTACTAATCACCTCATTGAGGTTCATGTTTGTTTGCGTTCCAGAACCTGTCTGCCAAACAGATAACGGAAATTGATCATCTAAGCAGCCAGATAAAATTTCGTCGCAAACTTCACAAATCACGAGTTGTTTATTTTTTGGTAATAAACCAAGCTGTTCGTTAGTTAAGGCGGCCGCTTTCTTGATTAGAGCAAGCGCATGAATTACTTCCTTAGGCATTTTTTCTATTCCAATCGAAAAATTATCGTAGGAACGCTTCGTTTGAGCTCCATAATAACAGTCTACAGAAACTCTAACTTCTCCTAAGGTGTCTTTTTCGGTTCGATAGTCCATTTAATCTTATTCTCTTATATTCCAATAATGATATATTCTCAGTCTATTCTCATAACTGAGAATTTTATCAAGATAAATTTTAGATTCTAAATATCCTAAATCATAGGCAGACTGCAAATATTTAATTGCCTCTTGATTATTTTGTGAACAACCTTGTCCTAAACAACAGAAAATGCCATAACGATGTTTTGCTTCAAGGTGCCCCTGATCTGCAGCTCCTTTATAATATTCTGCAGCTTTTTGCTGATTTTTAGAGACACCATTTAAGCCATATTCATAACTCTTGGCAAGTTTAAATTGAGCCAACATATATCCATTATTAGCGGCAGACTGACAAAGCTGTAAAGCCTTCTTTTCATTTTTTTCAACTCCATGCCCGCTTAAATATAGCAACGAAAGCCGATATCTCGCCTCTAAAGAGCCATTATCACTAGCGAGTTTTAAATAAAAAACGGCTTGTTGCTCATCCGATTGTGTAATTCCCTTTCCTTCTAAATACATCAGACCAATTTTAAGTTGCGCGTTCGTAATATTTTGATGCACAGCTAATCGATAGTAATAAAAAGCTTTTTCGTTATTTTGTTTAACTCCCTTGCCCGACTCATATAAGTAACCTAAATAATTTTGAGCTCGAGCATTTTTTTGACTGGCCAAAATTTTCACCGCTAAAGCTGTATTTCGTTCAGAACATGCACACGAAATAAAATTATTGACTCTACCAAGCAAGGAGTAAAAGATTGAAGTCATTTGTGAATTAACTAACGCCATAGTCGCATGACAAAGCATTAACAGTCTTATCAACAGAGGTTTATTAAGCTCAGTTGGAAAGGGACTTTGTATCGATTGATTGACTGGATTGACTAAGTATTGACCGCAATAAAAATCCACTGCGTTCATAATGACCCTCCATCACTTTCGCTAAAACTAATAAAACTTTTATTCTTGCTTGTTTTTTGTCTTTGAAAGCTAAATAAGCCCAAAGGAAAATTAAGATCGAAGCCTGTTTTGAATTACACATACTCTAATAATACGTATTGATTATTAAATTTTTGAGATCGAAAGCATTGATTTATTGGCAAATGAGTTCAAAAAAATAATCGTATCAGCAAGCGTTGAAGTTACTTTTCCCGTTTCTTTATTTAGCTAATAAATCAAATGATGCAAGAACTGTCTCATAAGAGAATTTTCTATTATTTTTATTGATAAATTTTAGATTTAGCGTTTTTTCTGATATCTGTCAAATTTTCTTAAGAATGTGCAAATGCTTAGAGATTTATTTGCTTAACCATACTGCAGCAAAATACAAGTGACTAACCATAAAAAATTTATATAACATCCAAATTGTTTATTTTAACCTAGAAAGTTACTTTGATCAAAAATAACTCAACTTAAATTTTTGACTAGAATTTATCCACAAAAATTTTAAATTGCGTTTATCTTTTATTTTTTTCAAATAAAGCTTACTGATTAGTTACAAATTTTTTAAGTTAACCTGTCCATTTGAAATAAGGAAAGGACCTTCCGTTTGAGGCAAAAAATGATAGGTGCCGATTCCTATAGGTGAAGTCAGCTTTAATCTTGCAGCCATTGAAATGAGGTGGAAGAGTCCCAATTCACTTTCAAAACTACTACTTAGAACGAATTCAATATTGCGTTGTTTCGCCCATTTGTATACAGGCAAACAAGTTGTCATTCCCCCCTGTAGAGTGGGTTTATAAATAAGAGATTTAAGAGAGCATAAAGTTTCTAAATCTTGAAGAGAAAAATTTGAAGGAAAAGACTCATCAACAGCAAGGGGATGAGAAAAAAGAGATAATTCTTTAGGGTTTTGAAAAGGCTCTTCAACATAATCAAAACTATCTAAAGAATATTCTGAAAAGAATTGTAAAGAATCTTCCGTTTTCCAGGCTCGATTGACATCTATTCTTAAACGAAAAGTATCTTTTAATTGGTGAATAAGCTTTGCAGCATCGGAGAACGAAAGTTGGCTGACTTTAAGTTTAGCTATTTGATAACCTTCTTGTAGGCGAAGTTTTGCTTGAGCAAGAATTTCTTTTTTGGATCCCATCAATAAGGCGCTTACTGGCATAGAATATGTTTTTAAAGGATCTAAAAAGGATAGAAGAGCCGATTCTATTCCAAATTGTACTGAGGGAAAAAGGTGGAGATGCATTAATGCATCTCTATAATTTTCAATTGTCCAATCTATATTTAAAATAAAGCTTTTTTTGGCATCAATTTGGCGAATAGCCTCTTCTAAGGTTTCTTTGCTCCAAGGGGGTAATGGGGCGATTTCTCCTTTTGAGATATTTCCTTTTTTATCAACTAAAGAAATAATCGCAATAGATCTTTTTAATCCATTAGTGAGTGTAAATTGCCGAGGATTGCAAATAAATTTTTCGAATTTCATTAGACCTCTTACATCACGAGCTTTTTTTAAAAACCAATTTTAACAGGCAGATAGAATAATTACGCAAGAAACTATTTATCAATGTTTTCTTTTTTAATTTAAAATTTGTGATAGTTTAGATTTTTTTAATACTTACAATATCTAAACAATAAAGCGAGCCAATCATTTCAATTTTCTTTAGGTTTGACGTAAGAACTCGAAGTCTCTTCATCTTTTTATGATCTTTTTTTGATTTATTTTCATCAAGTTATTCCAGACATCTGTCAGAACAAGTTTTTGTACAATTTGGCAAGATTAAGAAAGTAAAATAATTGAGCCTATTTTGTTATTAACCTGAATTTTGTGTTTTTAGACAGCTATTAACAATAGGCAATGTTGTTTTTGCTAAGTTGATAGTGGCTTTTGGGTTAGTGAGGATAAGCGAGCAATCCCTGTCAATAGATTAATCAAATAATTTCCGGCGCTACTATGGTGTGTCTATTCAATCTGAGAAATATTTTTAATGAATGACTTACCGTTTCAATGATAGCTCGTTTTCTAAGAATTTTGTCTCAACTTCATTAGCTTCTGCATCCTATTCGATTTTATGGTCGTCAATCGTTCGGGACCTTGTTTCAAAAACCTTTTTGAAAGCTCTTTTGAAATCACCCCTTACCACCAAATAGCTTTTCCAAAATCCCTTTCGACAAGGTTTCGGCAATAGAAACATCAGCAACATTTCCAGGAGTTAGCTGAAAAGCCAAAATTTTTCCTTTCTCATTAAGCACGAGATGTCATTTAAATCCGGAAAACCACCCTGAGGTTGTTTTCTCTCTTTTCGCCAAACTTTGAAATACCTTGTTTCTTTTTATGCGTCTATTGTGGCAAACATCTATCGATGGAGAATCAATAAAAGCAATTCCGGTGATTTCTCCTCTTTTGTCTAAGAAGATAAGCAAATACAGGAACAAAAAGGTTCAACTTTAAATAAACAAAGCGACTAATGCTCATTAAGTTTGAAAATTCTTTGTCTAAGTACTTACTAACCTATTCATAAAAGTGCTTAAATGTTCAATCATCGATCAATGAAATAAAATAACAATTGTCATCCTCACTGGTATCGATCATTCAGTTGAGGTCCTCGCTTTGTTTTGCCATGGTCAATTAACTATTTATCCCATATCTGCTTAAAAAATTTTCAAAAATCATCTACACGACAATAGCATCTAATTGAATCCTTTTTGTTTTCTCATGTCGTATTAAATATTAATTAGGCTGATGAGATAAAATATAGGCTTTGATTTTTGGATTTCCTTGCCAATTTCCTAGTTTCAAAATCTCTATAAACATAAGGATTAACTCCCCTTTCATCTATTTTTTATTGAGATTTTCCTACTTTTTTGGAAATTTGTTCTTTTGTCTTCCTTCCTATTCTTAATAGAATGGCGTCTTTTTTGTCGTTTACGGGCATAAAAACTGCTTGTATAGTAACACTAAAATGAGCCGAGGTCTCTCTTAAATAGGCTATCAAGATGTGACTTAATAAACTTTAATAAAACTTTATTCTTTATTTTCTTAGGACAAGCAACTCTTATTTTCGGCGCCAATTTTTTTATTAAAAGTTTTTATCTACTAAGTTTTAAATTGAGTGAAGTTGTTAAGTTTTTAAAATGCGCTAATCCAGCGTCAGTGAGAGCCCTACAATTGCTTAGATCTAGATGCTGCAAACCCGTTAAAGGTTTCAGATGCACTAATCCAGCATCCGTGAGATTATGGCACTTACTCAATTCTAAATGCTGTAAAGTAACCAAGGGTATCAAATGAGCTATTCCAACTTCGGTGAGATTAACGCACCAAGTCAGATTTAAATACTGCAAAGCCACTAAGGGAGTCAAATGCGTTAATCCAGCATCCGTGAGCTTACGGCACCCACTCAGATCTAAATGCTGTAAAGTCACTAAGGGTGTCAAATGGGCTAATCCAGCATCCGTGAAATTATGGCATTCTTGTAGATGAAGCACTTTTAAATTTTTACAATTTTTTAAAGTTAAGAGATAAGCATCTATTAAATAAGTATTCTCTGAAAAATTGAGTGTTTCTATCTTCTTTGAGAAGTGATTTACAATTTTTTCAAACTCCGTTAACTGAGAAGTTTGATTTAATAATGCGCTCACAACGGTGAATTCTAAATAGTTTTTCAAAATATTTAATTGACATTGCTGCGCAAAATTCAAAAGCTCTTTTAATCCGACTAAACTCTTTTGAGTGGAGCTAAAGGTTCAAATCTCTGTGATTTGTGCCCATCAATTAACTGCTTTTCTAAGTTTTTCACCACTTCTATTAGTTCATAATAATCGGTTAGTTGAATGAAAAAGGAATTTAACTAGATTCTGTAAAATAAGTTAAACAGCAACTAGAAGCTATTAAGAAAAAGGTAATCGATGAAAACAGAACTCGTTGGGAAGTTTCCTAAAGATATTCCTTCGTTAGCACGCGCGCAAAACATGATTAAAAACTTAAGAAAGCCGATTTTGAATAGAAAAATCAGGGATGACTTTTTCTGATATGAAAAAGTTGGTAGTGCTAAATAGGTAAGGCTCTCAACTGCCTATTGTAATCACAAATAAAGTATTTTATTAACCCAATGTGATTAGTTAGTTTTTTAGAAAATGAAAGTGTTTTCCTTACAAGTCTTGCACATCTTTGTCTGAGAGTACAATTAAATCTTTCAATGTAGCTTGTCTGACCAGATTGCTTGCTAACTGGTTGATGTTGACTCCAAGGAATGGTTTCATAATAGACATTAAATTTATCAGTGAAATAGAGGGCTTTTTTTTTAATGATTCGGGTAGTTTTGCAAAAAGAAGCTCAGCGGTTTTTTTATCTCGAGGACCCACTTGCATAGCAAGCACTTGACGACTTTTTTTATGCAAGATGAGCCATAACCACTGATCATTTTTCTTATTTCCTACAAAACTCCATCGCTCATCTACTTCAAGTTTAGCCACTTCCAATTCATCTTTCTCACAACATGTGACTTGTGCATTTAAATCCTCAGGCAAATCATTGATMATGAAATTAATAAAATCTAGCAGCCATGGCATGCTTACATCAAAAATTCTACAAATTCCATTAAGAGATACCCTTTCTAAAAGAGCTTTTCTGACAAGTTCCTTT
>NZ_BASL01000661.1:0-7968 GCF_000648255.1 Candidatus Protochlamydia sp. R18
TTAGCAGAGCAGCATCGCTTGTTGTTAATGGCTGCCTAAAAACCCAAAATTCAGGTTATTAATAATCTATGCAACCTTAGAGATAAATTCTGATAAATGATATAGTGCTAAACCTATGTCTTGTTTTAACCAAAAAGCAAAGCTAAAAACCTATTTTGTCGAAGCAAAAGAGAGTTAAGATTAAGGAGAATCATGACCGAATTACCTAAAGCCTATGAAGCAAAAAAGATCGATGAGAAATGGTATCAATTTTGGGATGCAAAACGATATTTTACAGCTAATCCTCTATCGACCAAACCTGCTTATTGTATTGTCATTCCTCCTCCTAATGTCACTGGCGTTCTTCATATGGGACATGCTTTAGTCAACACAATTCAAGATATTTTAATTCGTTGGAAAAGAATGCTTGGTTTCGAAACCTTATGGGTTCCAGGAACAGACCATGCAGGAATTGCCACCCAAATGGTTGTAGAAAGGCACCTCATCCAAACTGAGGGAAAAAAACGAACAGATTATACACGTGAAGAATTTTTAAAACATGTGTGGACATGGAAAGAAAAGAGCGAAAATCGGATTATTGAGCAATTAAAAAGACTCGGAAACTCTTGCGATTGGACCCGTCTTCGTTTTACGATGGATGAAAACAATAGTTTGGCGGTTCGAACAATGTTTAAGAAATTGTTCGACGATGGTCTTATTTATCGTGGAGATTATCTTGTCAATTGGGATCCTCATACTCAAACAGCTTTGGCAGATGATGAAGTTGAATATGAAGATAAGCAATCTTTCCTTTGGTATTTTAAGTATCCATTGAGTGATGAATCTGAATTCATTTCCATTGCCACGACGCGACCAGAAACTATGTTAGGAGACACCGCTATCGCTGTTTCTCCTAATGATGAAAGGTTTAAGCACCTTATCGGAAAAGAAATTAGGCTCCCTTTAATGAATCGCTTAATTCCTATTATTGCAGATCACCATGTCGATCCTTCTTTTGGAACAGGAGTTGTTAAGATCACTCCCGCTCATGATCCCAATGACTATCAAATAGGTCTTAATCATCAGCTACCGTTTATCAACATCATGACTCCAGATGGCAAAATCAATGAAAATGGGGGGCATTTTCAAGGATTAAGTATGACAGAAGCTCGACATGCTGTTGTTTCTGAAATGAAAGAAAAAGGACTCCTAGAAAAAGTAGAACCTCACCTCAATCGCGTAGGAATTTCTTATCGATCTAAGGCCATTATTGAACCCTACCTTTCTAAACAATGGTTTGTGAAAATGGATGGATTTTCTAAAAAGCTTCGAGAAGTTGTTCAAAATGGCCAAGTTAAATTAATCCCCTCTCATTGGGAAAGTACATATTTTCATTGGATTGACAACTTACGCGATTGGTGCATTAGTCGACAACTTTGGTGGGGTCACCGGATTCCTATTTGGTATCACAAAGAAGATTCGAATCGGTTAATTTGTTATGCTGGCTCTGATTTACCTGATGAAGTGAAAAATGCTCCAGAGGAATGGATTCAAGATTCAGATGTTTTAGATACCTGGTTTTCTTCAGCCTTATGGCCTTTCTCGACGCTTGGTTGGCCGGAACAAACACCGGAACTCGCAAAATTTTATCCTACTTCTGTTCTTGTCACTGGACACGATATTTTATTTTTCTGGGTGGCCAGAATGATTTTGATGGGCGATTATGCCCTGGATCAACCACCTTTCCCCGAAACATATTTGCTCGGATTGATTTATGGTAAATCTTATTGGCGACAAGAGTCCAATGGAGGAATTTTATACGTCAATGAACAAGAGCGCTCTGATTTTGATATGGGAAAACCCATCCCTAAAGAGGTTTTCTCCAAATGGGAAAAAATGTCTAAATCAAAAGGAAATATTATAGATCCTTTGGAAATGATTGATCAATTTGGGACTGATGCTGTGCGCATGGCACTTTGTGCGAGTGCAACCCAAGCTCGTCAAATTGATTTAGATCGAAGACGTTTCGAAGAATTTAAAAATTTTACAAATAAAATTTGGAATGGGGCGCGCTTTGTTCTCATGAATTTAGATGGGAATGAGCAAAATAGAACTATGCCTTTAACTTCGCAAAGTTTTTCTCAAGGTTTAGATGAAGCTTTATTTACTTTAGAAGACCGATGGATTCTTTCTGTTCTAAATCGAACAGTCGAAAGTGTTAACGTTCATTTAAAACTTTATCAGTTTGATCAAGCAGCAATTGAAGCTTACGATTTCTTTTGGAAAGAGTTTTGTGCTTATTACGTAGAGATCGCCAAACCCATTTTGTTTGGTAAAATAGGAACTACACAAGAAAGAACGAATAAACAAAAACTTCTTGTCATCGTTCTTTGCCAAGCTATTCGTTTGATCCATCCCATGGCCCCGTTTATTACCGAAGAGCTTTTTCACATACTTAAAGAGCGATTAGAAGGTGTTGAAGCACTAACCAAGGCAGATCCTTATACAACAGAATGTATTCAAGCTTTACAAAGCTCAGCGTGCCTTGTTGCTCCTTATCCTATAAGGATAGGAGAAAAAAATCAAGAAGTCGAAACTGCTTTTGCTTTGATGGAACAAATTGTTTATACCATTCGTAATATTCGTGGTGAAATGAAGTTATCTCCAGGGACGGCGACTGATGTCTATATCATTGGGCAAGCAGATGATCCCGAATGGCAATCTGCTCGGGAACATATTACGATGATCTCTGCTCTTGTCAAAACACGACGAATTCTAGTCGAAACAGAAGAACCAAAAATAGGTTTTGCTTGCACAGGAGTTTATCATGCTTTAAAAATTCAACTTCCTCTTCCAGAAGAGCTTCTCAAACAAGAAAAAACACGTTTAAACAAAGAGCAAGAAAAATTAGAAATTTCTCTAGAGAAATTAAAAAACCAACTTTCTAATACAGATTTTGTCAGTCGAGCACCCGCTCATTTAATTGAAAAGCAAAATCAGCAACTTTCTCAAACTGAACAAGAACTGCGAGAAATTAAAGAAAAATTAATGACTCTTCCATAAGAATTTTGCGGAAATTATTAGAGGGAAAGAGGGATAAAAAAATTTATCCTCTTTCCCTCTTCTAGAAATTTACTTCGGAGTGCATCGCATAAAGTGCCTGCCATGATGAAAGATTGGGCATACATCATCAACCAATTCTGTTAACACCTGATCTGCAATTGTAATCTCACCATTGCCCGTTTGTGCAAAAATACGCACAGCTTTGCCTCCTAAAGGTCCGGCAAGACAAATTTCATTCGTTTCAAACCAATAATCGAGATCCTGGATACAAGCTAGATAGGCGTTAAAAACTTCAGGATTATGGAAAATTTCCTTTTTTAGTTTTTTTAATTCATTCTCAGCTTGCTTAATTACCTTAAAGTACTCGACAGGAGCGTTATATGCTTTCGTAAAGCCAGGTGTGCAAAAAAATTGTCGAATCACTTCACGTTTTTGGTCAAAAGCAGCGCTGAGTTGCTTTGGATTATCTCTATACAGTTGTGCCTGAATATTTCTTTCTTCTTGGTTAAGACCAGGACTTAAAATGTTCATCAAATCTGAAAATTTTTTAGCGTTGTTATTTTTCATATTTTTAAAAGTTTCGCAAAAAGCAGATTCCAGATCTTGCACAGCTTTTCGACGTTTTTTCTCAAATGTATTAAACTTTCGTTGATATTCTTGGCCAGAAACTCCAAGTTTAATTGTCAAAATTTTCCCATTTATTCCTTGGGCTCCCCTACCGATGAGTAAATCTAAAATGAGCTTTTCATAGGCTAAACTGACTTCACTCTTTCTTGGATGCATCGGATCATTTAGACACGACTTTAAACCATCAACAAAGGACTTACGTGCTACTTCAGATCCCCCTGGATAAAAAAAATAACCCGAAGCATTTGGTTCACCAAAAACGGCATGTAAACCACAGGTGCCATCTCCAACTGTCTCTTCGATTTGAAAACGATTGCCCTTGCAGGTAAAAATTGATCTTTCAGTCAAAATAGGTATTTCTTTGACAACGAGTAAAGATGATGGGAACTTTAAAACATCTGATCCGCAGCTTTCCTCGTTTTCTATCTCTTTTTTAACATTTCCAGCTTTTGGTATTTCGCATATTTTAAATTTGATCTGTTTGCTTTCAACTTGCTTTCGCAGTTCTAAGAGTTCAAGCCGGGCAATGAGAGAATCATAGGGCGATACAGCTAATTTACAGATACGTTTGTGAAGATCATCAGCTTTACTCTTAGTGCAATTCAGTCGCTTGCTAATAATCTCTTTAAACTCTTCCTTAGTTGTCCCGTGAAATTTTGTTGTGAGTAAACCATCTGCTGCAAGAAAATCCTCGGCTTGTAGACTTTCTACAATAGTTTGAGATGAGATAATTTATTTCTTAACCTTTATTGCTTCAAAGTCTTCGACTGTGAGTTTCTCTTTTCGATTTACTTCATCCCAAAGAGAGCGATTTGAAGAAGAGTCATCATATACGGCATAGGCTTAGGTGAGCTGATCTCTCTTAAAAGCATCCATGAGGCCTTGTCTTTGTCCAACTTTTTCTAAACAGTTTGGATAACGGGCTTCTAGAGCATTACAAAGTTGATCGAGTCTTGTCGGTTTTTTAGCTGCTGAATCGCTAAGAAATTCATGCAGAAGAGCTAGACTCACATGTATTTGAGAGACAGCATCCCTTGTCTGTTGTCCAAAGCCTTTTTTGACATGATAAAGAACAACTTCTTGTGTTGTTCCCCAATCTAGTCGATATAAAAGATCAAATAACTCAATTTTTTCGACAAGAACTCGGTCGCCAACTAAGTAATTGTCAAGAGATGCGTATGAGCGGTTATAAAAATCTTCAGCATAGAGACCCGCTCCATTCTCTTTAGCCTCTTTAATTGCTTTATCAGCTGGCCAAGGATGAGGAAGATTTCGTGGGTCTCCAGGTTTTAGCAAGCAATCCTGTAATAGTTTACGAAACTCTACCTGAACCCATCGTAGGTAGTCAGGAGAAATCGAAAGCCACAGACCTCCAACCAGAAAATAGCTTTTTTGGCTTTCTGTAATTCTAATTTCCCCACCAAACATTTTTCGAAGAGAGCTTTTCTCTATTTTTTCCCGCACTTTGAATTCTATCTTGATCTCTTTAAGGATTTTTGCAAAGTCATCAGCATTTTGACATTCCTCTAAACTTGGCACCACTTCACGTAATAAATGCAGTATTTCTTGAGCAGATTTTGCAGAATCCCATTTGCAATCTTTTCGTTTGCGTTGAGGAATCAAATGAGAAACAAGCCGGAAACTAGACGAGGTGGCATAGTCTTTGACTAATCGATGAGCGAAAAAAGAGGAAGCGAGATCCCCTCCTGGAAAGCTTTCCAAATTGATTGATCCATTAACTGCTCAAGAGCTGCCTTTTCTGAAGGGTCTACTGGTTTTAAATACTTCCAAAAAGCAAGATCTATATGATCTTTTTCCTCTTCACCCTTCCCATTAAGAATTTTTTGTTTTTCTCCTACTTTAACAAGATATGTCTTTTGTCCATGATGGATTTTAGAAAGATGGTCAAGAAGTGGAGGGTAATCTGCAAGAGCGAATAGCTTTTGAAAGCGGACAGCTCCTAGTTCAATTTTAACTTGCGTCTCTTTCTTTGGAATTTTCTCTCCCTTATTGCAAAAAGTCTTGAGGCGGTACAGCGATGTTTGTGGTCGAATGCGTGAAGTCAACTGGGTAATAAATTTATCAAAATAGCGAATGATATGAAGTTCTTCCCCCTCTTTGAAGTCTTTTTCATTTCTTAGAGCATTTCCAACAAGGGGCTGATAGACAACATGATGCACTTTGTTTTCTAAAAGACGCATGAGAATAGCCTGAGGAAACTCAAATTCTGTCAGATGTGAAATTTCACGCCAGGCATCACTTGTGGTAAGGGCATAGAGATCATCATGTGTTTCTGGTGTTTTATTAGAGTTGTGATAAGTCTGTTGTCGAAAAAGGAAACCGATCATTTCAACTCGTGAAGACTGCATTTTGGATGCTTCACCTCCTAGTTTTAAAAGAGACTGCGCTAATTTTGACAGAGTTGAGATTTGCCTTGTATAGTAAAGAAGACTGAAGCCTTCTCCGACATCTTGCTTTTCTATAACTAGTTCAAAAAGACCCTGAAGTTCAATCTCGTCGCCTATAGATTTGGGAGTGATCCCCTTTTTTTGTAGCCTTATATTGGCTAGCCTCATGATTTTGCGACATAGATGGCTAAGCCTTTTTTTGAGGAGTCAAAGTGTGAAGATACTCATTTTCTTCAGTCGTCAACATCTTTACAATGCGTGCTGCAGATAAACGTCGTATACTTAAGGTTGGTGAGGTTCTGTAGGAAGCACAGGAAGAACTTCTGGAGGATTTGCTATAGGATTTGCCATATTTCAAACTTTGGTTGTATATGTATGTACAAGCTTGAGGATTTCTACTCTTTCACTTTCACAAGAGCATCACGATTAATATAGGCAATAGGACTGCTCAATTTTTGAATTGAATAAAGATGAGTACAAGTTGTAAGTGTTAAATTTTGCAAAACTGCTTGCTAGACAGCAAGACTACTAAAGAGTTTTTTAAAATTAACGCATTTGCATTTACTTGCCAATAAAATAGAATGACTGTTTTTATTAGAAGACAGTTATGTCGCAATAATAAAAAAAATTAAGAGGGTTTTTTAATTTTTTTCGTCAATTGGAAATGATTGAAACTCCAAAAATTTATTAACAAAGTATCCAAGCGGCATTTAACAAATTATTTTTTAACTTACCTGAAATTTCCTACTAGATTTTTATTTAGAAATAAGCTTAGCCTATTTCTCAGCTTCTCTTTCAGCTTTTAAGACATTCAAAAATAACTTTGTTTCTGAAATGACAACACTCGAAAGTGCACACAATCCAATTAAATTTGGAAAAGCCATTAATCCGTTGAAAACATCAGAAATTTTCCAAACAATATCTAGTTCTAAAACAGCTCCTGGAATAATCATTAAAGTAAATAAAACTCGATAAATGGGGACAGACTTAATACCAAAAAGATATTCAACACATTTTTCACCGTAATAAGCCCAACCAAGCAACGTTGTAAAAGCAAAAAGAACTAATCCAATTGTTACAATATACCCCCCACCAGTAAAAATAGAGTTAAAGGCTGCAACAGTCATAGAAGCGCCATTGAGCAATTTTCCTTGCTCATCTAGCGAACCAAATACGCCGGTCACGCCAAGTACAAGGCCTGTCACGGAACACATAATAATAGTCGCTAAAAAAGAGCCTGTCATGGAAACTAAGGCTTGACGACCTGGAAGATCTGTTTTTGCTGCAGCTGCGGCAATTGAAGCTGTTCCTAGCCCAGCCTCACTTGTCATTAATCCTCTACTCACCCCGACTCGAAGTGCTAATAGCATTGTTGACCCTAAGAAACCACCAAATGCAGCTTGACCCGTAAACGCATGGGTAATGATAGCAACAATGACATCAAAGATACGATCGTAGTGATACGCCAAAATAATACTTGCTCCCGCAATATAAAAAAGAGCCATGAACGGAACTAATAAACCAGCGACTTTTCCAATACTTTTAATTCCTCCCACAATGGTAAAGCCTGTCAATGCTGCAATAATTAGACCAGACCACCAAGGATTTACATGAAACATTGTACGCATAACATCTGCTACAGAGTTAGCTTGCAACATGTTTCCTCCACCCAAAGCAGCGACTGCTCCAAAAAAAGCAAATGAACAAGCCAACCATTTCCAACCTAAACCCGATTCAATAAAATACATGGGCCCACCACACATTTCTCCATGCTCGTCAGTAACACGATATTTTACCGCTAAAATAGCTTCTGCATATTTCGTCGCCATTCCCAATAAAGCAGTCACCCACATCCAAAAAAGAGCTCCTAGTCCACCGACTGTAATGGCTG
>NZ_BASL01000660.1:0-1751 GCF_000648255.1 Candidatus Protochlamydia sp. R18
TTAGCAGAGCAGCATCGCTTGTTGTTAATGGCTGCCTAAAAACCCAAAATTCAGGTTATTAGGAAAGTTCATCCAAAGCGTTTGACATACTTCGAGTCTGTCAAAAATATGCGTAAACAAGCTTTTTCCACTTACAAGAGAAAAGCTAACCATAATTAGATCAAAGAAAATTACAGTAGTTAATTTAAACCAAATTTTCGCTTTTAAATACGCGAATAAGACGGCATTATATTTTTGGAGCAAATTAATAATTTTAAGGAATTCTATGTTAAAATTAGGAAATTCAATTAAAATAGAGTAAATCATTTTTTAATGAAGAAAAATTAATCAACTATTCAAACTTTAAATGATTGTTTTAATTTTTTTTCAATAATAATGTCTTTTACACTCATAGTTAATAAATTTTTGATTTATCCCTTTGATAATGAATAAGAAGAATAAAATTTAAATGACAAAAGATCTCTGCATCATTTAAAACATTTGTTTTCCCAAGCTACTGTTTAATATGACATGAGAGGTCAAATTTGAATCTTTTTGTTCCTCTATTTGCTTATTTTCTAGACAAAAGAGGAGAAATCACAGGAATTGCTCTTATTGATTCTCCATCGATAATTGTTTGCCAAAAAGAAACAAGATTTTTAAAGGTTTAGCAAAGAGGGGAAAAACAACCCCCAGATAGTTTTTGGGATTCAAATGACATCTTATGCTTAATAAGAAAGGAGAAAATTTGGCTTTTCAGCCAACTCCTGGAAATGTTGCTGATGTTTCTATTGTCGAAACTTTCTCGAAAGGGATTTTTGGGAAACTATTTGGTGATAAGGGGTATATTTCGAAAGAACTTTCAAAGAGGCTTTTGAAACAAGGTCTTGAACTATTTACTACCCTAAGATCGAATAGGAAGCAGAATCTTATGAAGTTGACAGACAAAATTCTTAGAAAACGAGCTATTATTGAAACGGTCAATGATCCGTTAGAAAATATTTCTCAAATTGAATAGACACGCCACAGAACTGCCAGAAATTTTTTAATTAATCGATTAGCTGGGATTGTTGCTTATCCTCATCAACTTAAAAAGCCATCTATAAACTTAGCAGAGCAGCATCGCTTGTTGTTAATGGCTACCTAAAAACCCAAAATTCAGGTTATAGTTAATTGAATTTAATCGTGCATATAGATATAGTTTGAGTTAAAAAATTATGGCATATTCCAAAGATTTAAGGCAAAAAGCACTCAACTATTTAGAAACTGGACATTCTGCAGAAGAAGTCAGATAAGTTTTCGATGTAGCATTAAGAACAGTATTTAACTGGCTGAAGCGCCAAAGGAATGGATGTTTAGAAGACAAACCAAGAAAAAGACATCCAATTAAAATTGATCATGACCAACTAAAGAGCTATATTGAAAAATATCCTGATAGTTATTTGAAAGGATAGCGAAAGAATTTAATGTCGATCCTTCCTCTATATTCTATGCTTGTAAAAGACTTAAAATCACTTTTAAAAAAGGCCTTATTTTACAAAGAAAGAGATGAGAAAAAAAGTGAGGAATTTAAAAAAGAATGAGAAAAGATAGCAGAAGAAGATCGGTTTATCTTGATGAAAGTGGAATTAATGAGTGTCTACAACGTCATCGTGGGCGAGCTTATAGAGGAGAGAAAGTTTATTCAGCTATATCTGGTCATCGTTTTGCAAGGGAAAGCTTGATAGCAGCTAAATGCCAATCTAAAATTTTTGCTCCTTTTTGCTATACAG
>NZ_BASL01000659.1:0-1164 GCF_000648255.1 Candidatus Protochlamydia sp. R18
GCACTACCTAAATTCTCATTTCAATTGGCTATATGCCGTTTAGTTTTGCAATTAATCGTTGCAAATTATTTTAATTGCAAATTTTTTACTCATCACTTTGCTTTCTCTTGGAAGATGAAATAGCAGAAAAAAAGGCTCCCTTTTGATTAGAAGGATGATTTTTTTTAGTTTGGCAGGATGACAAAATCGCATTGGCAATTTGAAAAATACCAATCCAAGCAAAAATTAAACGAATCTGATTTAAGAATGAAGTCGAAAAATTTTTACGAGAAGATGAATGAAATATTAAGTTTTTGATTGAACCAAGAAATGTAATTTTACGTTTTGTTGTTTGCTGCGAGTGTAAATTTACGCCTGTTAGAGAAGTTTGCGTTGTTGACGTTTGCGAATCTGAAACTTGAGAGGAATTAAATAGTTTGGTAATTTTTTTCATTAATCGCTCAGTTTCTTGTATTTCTTGTAACCGGTTTTCCAACCTTTCATGTGTTTGATCGATTTCTTTTATATCGATTTTAAGGGCTTGTACACCTTCAGTTAGCTTATTTGTTTCTTCCGCAAGCCGTTCGTTATCTTCTCCAAACTTTTCTACTCCTTGTGCAAACCGTTTGTTATCTTCTCCAAGCTCTTCCACTGCTTGTGCAAACCGTTTGTTATCTTCTCCAAGCTCTTCCACTGCTTGTGCAAGCTGTTTGCCATCTTCTCGAAGCTCTTCTACACCTTTTACAAACTCTTCATCATCTTGTTGAAACTGTTTTATTTCTTGCCTAAGAATTTCTAGTTCCTCATAAGATTCTTGAAGTTCTTGAAAGGCTTGATTGAATGCCTTTAAATCAGCGGATTTTTTCTCATTTATTGTATTCATAAAGTCTATGTGAGAGCGCAGTATTTCACATTGCGTTTGCATGGATGCCAGTAGTGGATTTTGTTCTTTTCCGTTATCTAGTTCTTCTTGAGTGGGAATAGAAGTATACACTCTTATTCCCTCAATCTCTGCCTGAATTTGCCCAATGGTTTCCCTTGTTTCAGCCTGGATAAGGCAAGTTTCTGCAACCGTTTGCTTAAATTCTTGTTGTTGGGCTTCTAAATCCTGAATTTGAGGAATAATAGTGGAAAGTTTTTCATCAATTTTGCGACAACCGCTATCAATTTTATGGCAGGCAGCGT
>NZ_BASL01000658.1:0-28564 GCF_000648255.1 Candidatus Protochlamydia sp. R18
AAAAATATGTTTGTTCCTTTATTTGCTTACCTCATGCACAGAAAAGGTAAAGTGACGGGAATAGCTTTTATTGATTCTACATCAATAGCAGTATGTCATAATAAAAGAATTTCGCGAAATAAGGTATTTGCAGGGCTAGCAAAAAGAGGGAAGAACACTTCAGGATGGTTTTACGGTTTCAAATTACACATAATTATTAATGACAGCGGGGAAATTTTAGCTTTTCAACTTACACCAGGTAATGTATCTGATGTATCGATGGCTGAAACCCTTTCCAAGGGTCTGTTTGGAAAGTTATTTGGAGACAAAGGTTATATTTCTGGAAAATTAACAGAAAGTCTTCTAGAACAGGGCTTAGAGTTGTTTACGAGTGTACGAGCAAACATGAAACAAAAATTAATGACCTTTAATGATAAAATTTTATTACGAAAGAGATCTCTTATATACAGTCAACGATCAACTTAAAAATATTTCTCAAATTGAACATACTCGACATCGTAATATAGGCAATTTTTTGGTAAATAGGCTAGACGGGCTTGCTGCATATAGCCATCAACGGAAAAAGCCATCTTTAAATTTTAGAGAAGAGAAATTCTGTGTAGCTATTGCTGCTTGAAACCCAAAGTTCAGGTTAATAAAATATTTTATTTGTGATCACAATAGACAATTGAGAGCCTTACCTATTTAGCACTACCCATAAAAAGGCTTTTCTTTAGTTTTAACTAGTTACAATTTAGTTTACTTTATAATTTTCTTAGCCCATGTGCATATTAAACGATCCCGAAAAAAGTACAAAAACGAGAAAAGTTTGTATGAAGGCTAATGGATAGTTTTCCACGATGCAACTCATTACATTATTTTTTAAATGAAAAGAAATTACTACACTGTAAAATTTTTATTTGACATATTCATATTTAGTAGGCAAAAAAAAGTTTTTATAAACATGATCATTTGGGGGTTTTTATGCACATCGCTTATTTTTCTAAGAAAATTTTTTATGTTGGTTTACAACTAACCTTAGTAACGATCACTTCCCTTTACGGAAATTCTTTACCTTCCACGAATGTCCCTAACCCACAAAATTCTAATGCTTCTTCAGTGCCTCAAAACATTCCACGTTATGAGCGAGAAGAAATTGCTTTTGCAGATCGGAATGAAGATAAAACCCTTTATGAGAAAAATTTAAACTTAGGAAATTGGGATTACAAAGAAAACTGGCGCTATGATAAGCAAGCTTTTTATAATGGAGAAACACAATCGGATGCCTATGATCAAAGGCATCCAGGTCTACGTGGAATAGGCTATGATGCAACTGATCGTTCAACATATCACCCTCAATATGAAAAAAATAGTAATTGCACAGCTCCTACTTATCGAGAAGGATATTATAAAAGGGCGCCTCAAGAAGATGGGAACAATTATTGTGCACAGCCTTCAAATAGAGGTTACTCAGACCAATCAGCTTACCCATACAGTACGACACAAAATTTTGACTCACGAACCAATCAATACACCAATCCCTCAGATAACTTTTATCAGCAATAGCCTTTATTACAACCGATAAGCATTTTAATGACTAGCCGATGTTGAACTAACATCGACTAGCCATGCTATAAATATGCATAGGTAGTCCATGAAAGATTGTTTCTTTCCAAAAAGCCATTCCCGCTCGCTTAGCAACTCCAAGGTTACGAAAGTTTTGAGGATCAATAAACGAGATTAATTTTTTAATTCCTAATTGATCAAATATATATTGGCATACAGCCAATGCGGCTTCTGTTGCCAATCCTCTGCCCCAATAATTAGGGTGAAAGCGATACCTGAGTTCTATTAATTGTTCTTGATCAATGGATGGGTTAATTAACCCCATAAATCCGATAAATTGACAATCTTTTTTTCTCAACGGCATATAGACCATATCCATATTGAGTATAATGATCGAGTATTCGCTTTTGCAAATAAACTTGAGCCTTTTCTTTCGCTATAGGACCACTCAGCGAAAACTGCATAACTTCTGGATCTGCCATCAACCAGGCAAAAAGGTGGAGATTAATTGTAAATTGCCTCAAAATAAGCTGTTTTGTTTTTAACTTCCTTCCCCTAACAATAATTCCTCTATTTGTAACAGCTTAATAGTTATACTCTGTTTAAAACGGCATATTTTGCCACGAGAGTTTTGACACTATTGTCTTTTGTAAAAAAAATTTTATATGTCAACCCCATCGAGCCTTCATAAGCCTCCTTGATTTGCCCAATTCCAAAATCTTTATGAAAAATTGTATCGCTGGGAGCAAAAATTTCGCCGCTAGGAAGCGGTTTTTCCACATACGTAACACGTTCTTTTTGCTGATTTTGTAAAGCATGCTTAGAAATTATTTGGGATTGTTGACATTTTTCTAGATATTCTGAGGGCAGCTCTTTAAGAAATCGACTTGGCCTTTGAAAGCGAAGATTTCCCCATAAATATCTGGTATGACAGAAGCTCAAATAAAGATATTCTTTTGCTCTTGTAATACCCACATAACAAAGACGCCGTTCTTCTTCCACATCTTCACGGTTATTTTTAGAATTCACATGAGGAAATAAATCTTCTTCTAACCCAACTAAAAATGTAGTCGTAAATTCAAGACCTTTGCCATTGTGGATAGTCATCAAACTTAAACGTTCGACAGCTTGATTAGCTTCATCTAAACTAGATTTTAGAGAAAGTTCTTCTAAAAAGGCCTCTAATGAAGGATCTGTCGCAGAAATTTCCCATTCAACAGCTTTAGTAATCAATTCATCCAAGTTCTCTCTACGGTCTTCGTAGGACTCTTTATCTTCCATCAAATAGTTCAAATATTTTGTTTTTTCAATCGCTGCTAAAACAAGTTCTCGTACAGATCCAGCTTTACTTAAAGTACGTAGTTCTTGGACAATTGCTAAATACTCGGTTAAACCTTCTCTCTGCTTGGCTGTTAATCGAACAATAGATTTCATGGGAGTATTTTTTAATAATGCCTCGCAAAAAGCGTAAATCGTCATTCTTTCTTCATTAGCGCTCTGCCGAATTTTTTCAATTGTCGTTTCTCCTAGGCCTCTTTTAGGTAAATTAATTGTTCGCGCAAAGGCTACAAAATCTGCACCAGATTGCGCAAAACGCAAAAATGCCAAAATATCTTTAATTTCACGCCTTTGATAAAAAGAGATCCCACCCACAATGACATAGGGTATTCCCCGATAAAGCAAGTAGTCTTCAAAAACCCTTGATTGGGCATTCGTTCGATAAAAAATAACCATTTCACTGAGTGAGATTTGATGTTCTTTGTGATGATAAGAAATCTGCGAAGCCACAAATTCAGCTTCAGCTCGATCATCATCTCCAATAAAGAGTTTAACTTTCTCACCAGCGCCCAGTTCACTCCATAATTCTTTCTCAAAACGATTCGTATTATGACTGATTAAAGCGTTAGCAGCATTTAAAATATTGGTACGGCTACGATAGTTTTGCTCTAATTGGATAACTTTAGCACCTGGATAATCTCGCTCAAAATTTAAAATATTTTGAACATTTGCTCCTCTCCAAGAGTAAATAGATTGATCAGGATCACCGACAACGAATAAATTACGTCTTTTTTCTACAAGTAAGGTCGTCATGGTATATTGAACAGCATTAGTATCTTGATATTCATCAATTAAAACAAAGGGCCAGCGATCTTGGTAATAATTAAGAACAGAGGGATATTCACGCCAAATTTTAGCTGTTAAAAAAAGGAGATCATCAAAATCAACTGCTTGATACTCTTGAAGCTTTTTTTGATAAAGTGCATAGACATGAGGAAAGGCTTCATCAAAATCGGAAGATACCTCTTTATCATAGTGTGGATTAGGTTGTTGCAACATATTTTTCGCTTGAGAGATCATTTGGCGAAAAGGCTTGGCATCTACTTTTTTGTCTTGCCAATTCAGTTCTATTAAACAGGCTTTGACTAATTTATTAACATCTTCTTCGTCATAAATTGTAAAATCACGTTGATATCCCAATACATGAATGCTTTCCCGCAAAACTTTTGCTCCTAAACTATGAAATGTACAAATGAGAACATGATGTTGAGTCAACTTACAAACGCGTTCTCTCATTTCTTGAGCGGCTTTGTTTGTAAATGTTACTCCTAAAATATTAGAAGGAGAAATTCCATTTTCTATCAAATTAACAATTCTAGAGGTAACAACACGCGTTTTTCCAGATCCCGCCCCCGCTAATACTAATACCGGACCTTCTAAGGTTGTCACAGCATCTTTTTGCTCTTTATTTAAATTAAATAAATTATCCATCACAACAACAAGCTCCACAAGGTAAACAGGTTTTTCCTTTATGACCGGGTAATGGATGTCTATATTCTTTTTCTCGCTCGGCGAGGTTTCCATACCTGTGATAATCAAAACTTAAACTTACTTCTCTTAAAAAATGAAGAAGTTCTAATCGTCCATTGGCCATCACTTCCCCTCTATTTAAATGACAAGCTGCATTCGCTAAAGTATTTTCTAAAGATTTAGAGAAAGGGCTTAACACACGCATTCTTTTGATCTCACCTCGCTCTAATCTTTCGATAAAGGTCGATTCAGGCTCCAATTTAAAAGAAATGAAAGGAGGTAAACGTAAAGACTGGAATTTTTGGTAAGTCTCTTGATTATCTGTACTCAACATTAAAGGGGTAGAACAAATAATAGAGGCTGCTATCAAACGTAATAAGTCTATTAAACGATCAGGTGATTGTACCCTAACCGAAATTTGAGTATGCGGGCGATAAGTTTGTAAATTATCTTGCCCTCTAACTAAACTAGGATCATGAGATTGAGAAAAATATAAATCATAATAGAAAGCATAATTTTTCATACTTAAACTAAAAATTTCATATTCTTCGGAACTCAAATACTTTAGTCTCTGAACATTTTTTAGAAATGCCAGAGGCATTTCTTTTAACTCTTTTTGCTCTGTAGGTAAGTTTTTTTGAGAAGGTTGCATAAACTGCACTAGATAATTAGGACCTCCAGCTTTCGATCCTTTTCCAAAACTGCTTTCTTTACACCCTCCAAATGGTTGTCTTTCAACAATGGCTCCTGTCATAGTTCTATTAATATAACAGTTCCCTGCCTCTATTTTTTGAAACCATTGCTTCTGCTCTCTTTCATCTAGGGTATGAATACCTGCAGTTAAACCGTAGCCTGTTTGATTCATCATGTGTAAGGCTTCATCGAAATTTTCTGCTCTTACAAGCCCCAAAACAGGCCCAAATAACTCTGTATTATAGGTAAAATTCCCTGGTTTTACACCAAGCTTAATTCCCGGACTCCAAAGATAAGGATTTTGAGAATCTTGCTTAGGTTGTACAAGCCATTCTTCCCCTTCCTCTAACTGCGTTAAACCACGTAACAGATTGGGGTTAGCTTCACGAATTAAAGGATTAACTTTAGATTTTAATTTCCACGGGGAACTGATCGATAAACTTTCTACAGAATCTTTTAATTGCTGACGAAAGTGAAGATTATCATAAATCTCTGCTTCTACAATAGCCAAACTACATGCGCTACATTTTTGTCCTGCATGACTAAACGCCGATTGAACCAAATCTTTAATCGCTAAATCACGATCAGCCATAGAGGTTATAATCATTGTGTTTTTACCACCCGTTTCGGCCATTAAATCCAAATTTGCCCTTAAGCGTAAAAAAAGTTTTGCAGTTTCTGTCGCACCAGTTAAGACAACTGCATTCACTCGAGAATCTTGAATTAAGGCGCTTCCCACAGGTTCATCTTCGCAAACAACAAATTGTAACACCTGCTGGCTAATTCCCGCCTCCCAAAAAATTTGAGCTAAATGCCAACAGACTAAAACAGACTCAACAGCAGGTTTTAAAATTACCGCATTACCAGTAACTAAGGCTGCTAAAACACCGCCAGCCGCTATCGAACATGGAAAATTCCAAGGAGGAGCAATGACAACAACACCTTTAGCACTCCACTTGATATCTTCCAAATACATCCATTCTAATAAATTGAAGCGATAATAATTAGCAAAATCGATCGCTTCGGAAACTTCTATATCTGCTTCAATTAGTGTTTTAGCCGTATCAGCAATCATAGCTCCAATCAAATCAGCACGATGTAGCTCTAAACCTTGCGCTATTTTTATTAATAAATTGGCCCGTTCTTGCGGAGTTGTCGCAGACCATTTTAAATAAGCATTTTGAGCAGCGTCTAAAACTTCGTTAACGTGTTCTTTGGAAGCTAACGCATAGCGATACAAAATTTTTCCAGGAAAAGAGGGATCTTCTCCAATTCCCCAGCGATTTTCTGAAGTATAGTGGAAGCCATTAATGACTAAAGGAACATCTGGATATTTTTTATTTTTCCATTGATCAATAATTATTTTCGCCCATTGGCGGTTGTGAGATAATGACCAGTCAGTATCTGCCACATTTTGGAAACATTTTCGTTGATTGAGCAAACGATCTT
This sequence comes from Candidatus Protochlamydia sp. R18, assembly GCF_000648255.1. Taxonomy (NCBI): domain Bacteria; kingdom Pseudomonadati; phylum Chlamydiota; class Chlamydiia; order Parachlamydiales; family Parachlamydiaceae; genus Candidatus Protochlamydia; species Candidatus Protochlamydia sp. R18. The sequence goes on from NZ_BASL01000658.1 coordinate 6,496, forward strand.
TATGCAATCTATTTTGTAAACGCCTAGGTTGATCGGAAACTTGTTCGTAATTTTGACAGGCTTGTCTAAACAAAAGAACTTGATTATTCCAATCATCAGTGCCAGGCCTTAAATCAAAAGCATGACGTAAGAAGTTTTCAGGAGCTGTATTTTCATCTAAACGTCTGACAAGATAAGCAACGGCGTTTTGAAATTCTTCTTTAGTGGCAGTTGGGCAGTAAAGAAGCATGTCATCTGCTAAAGTTTGAACAACTCGTCGAATATGATCAGCCATTCCCTCCAGCATTTCAAAGCAGACTTCTTTTTCAACTTGATTTTCAGAACGGAGTAATAAAGCATAAGCGATATCAAATAAATTATGACTAGCAATCCCTAAATGAACTGCCTGAGCACGTTGAAACTCGCATCCATACGTGACCATTCGTTTATAATTTGCATCTACATCTGCTTTAGTTGTGTAAGGAGCCTGTGGCCATAAACGAACAGCAGATTCAAATTGCTCCATCGCTAAATTAGCACCTTTTACAAGGCGGATTTTGATAGGAGCTCCCATCCGATTAACTCTTTGCATTGCCCACTGCGTTAGCTCTTGTTGAATTAAATAGGAATCGGGTAAATAGCTTTGCAAAACAATTCCGCCTTGATATTGCAAAAACTCAGGCTCATCTAAAACTTTTTTAAAAAGTGCGACTGTTAGGTTTAAGTCTCGATATTCTTCCATATCTAAATTAACAAATTTCGATATGACTTCATCCGTTGCTCGTCTATATTTATTTTTAATTGCTGCTCGATACAATAAGCGAAGTCTTTCAGATAAAATTTCTAAGGTTTCTTCCCAAGCCAGTAAATGGATTTGGCTATAAATAGTAGAAATTTTAATAGAAATACACTCGATCAAAGGATTTGCTAAATCATCCAGATAAATTTGCAAACGGCGCCTGGCTTCCTCTTCTCCTAAAATTGCTTCACCTAGATGATTAAGATTAATTCTTACTCCCTCTTGACACCTCTTTTTCATGTGTTTAGCAAATGCTTGAGGCTCTCCCGGTAAAATAATATGCCTTGTTTCTTTCTGAATCAGTCGAATAGTAATAGGAACTGCTAAAGAAGAGAAAATTTTACCAACTAGGCTAAAAGCTTTTAAGGCTAGTCGTTTTTTATCCGATAAGTAGATGGGGATTCCATATTTGTGAATGACTTGCGCAAGTTGATCAGCCACTCTACTATTTTGAAGACTTCTAAAACACTGGTCTGTTAAGGCGGTTGTAAAAATCTTACCAATGGAATCGTTCATCATTCCAGCAAGTTCTGCTTGTTGCCTTTTTTCAGCTTTTGTTTGAATATATTGCGCCTCTTTTAGCATTTTAGCTGCTAACGAAATCGCCAAATCTTGCCTTTCTTGTAATGAAAGTTTTTTTCCTTTGACTGAATGAATTTGAAATAAGGCATTTTCAATCAAAGAAGACTTTTTCATGTGCTAACCCAGGTTTGATAGAGGATTAATTGATCCTTTTGCAACGCAAAACCAAGCGCCCTTTATAACAAACTTATCTCTTTAAAAAAAGTGTTTCGTATACTGAACTATTTCCAATGCACTTCTTAACTCATTACCTGAAAATTTGTAGTGAAAATGATGTATACAACCGACAAATATCAAAAAATTGAGAATTTAAAATGGCAAATGTTAGATGTTCAAATTTGTATGTTTTTTCTTGAGATTTGCTATAATTTTGAGTTTTTTAATCAATAGATTGTTTACTTATGCAAATCCTACGAACTTTATTCCTTTTTTTTATATTTATTGTAATCCCGACTGTTGGATTTACACAAGTTACAGTAGGTATCGATTCTCTGTTTGATTCTTCTTACGTAGAATTAATCAAAGGTAAACGTATAGGATTAGTCACAAATCATACCGCAATCAATCATGAGGGTGAGACAACCATCAATTGTTTAAAAAAAAATGCTTCTTTTTTTGAATTTAAACTGCAAGCTCTGTTTGCTCCAGAGCATGGCTTACAAGGAATTCAATATGCAGATGAAATCGTTAAAGATTCTTATGAAACAGAGATTCCTATTTACAGTTTACACGGATCTACAAGACGGCCAACGCAAGAGTCTTTAAAAAATCTCGACGTTTTAATTTATGATATTCAAGACATCGGTTCGCGTTCATACACCTACATTTCTACCCTATTTTATGTGATGGAAGAAGCAGCTAAACTCAAAATTCCAGTCATTGTTCTCGATAGACCGAATCCCATTAATGGCTTAACAATTGATGGACCCTTACTAGAAGAAAAATGGCGTTCATTTGTGGGGTACGTTAATATTCCTTATTGTCACGGACTGACAATCGGAGAATTAGCCTCTTATTTTAATGGAGAATATAAAATTAACTGTTTACTCAAAGTTATTCCCATGAAAGGGTGGAAAAGAGAGATGACATTTAATGAGACAGGACTCATCTGGATCCCAACTAGCCCTCATATTCCCGAAGCAGAAACTTCTCTTTATTATCCTATCACTGGGTTGCTTGGAGAACTTCAACTTGTTAATATTGGTGTAGGCTACACCCTACCCTTTAAAGTTGTCGGAGCTCCTTGGATTAATGCAGAAAAATTTGCAAAAAAACTTAATGAACAAAAATTTCCAGGCGTCCGTTTTCACCCCTTTTACTATCGCCCTTTTTTTGGTCGCTTTGCTCATCAAAATTGTCAGGGTGTTTTAATAATCTTAACTAACCCCAAAAAATATTTACCTGTCTCTACCCAATATTTGCTTATTGGCATGTTAAAAAGTTTATATCCCAAAGAGTTTCAAGCTGCATTAAATCAATCTTCTCATAGACAAGAAATGTTTAATAAAGTCAATGGGACGGCAGAAGTGTTTAGAATCATTAAAGAAGAGCAATATATTCTTTGGAAATTACGCTCTCTTCATGAAAAAGAACGGGCCTTATTTGTGAATAAAAGAGCTTCTTACCTCCTCTATTGAACCCTTCCATTTAGCAAAACTAGCAATTACAACAAGTAACTGCTAAAATTTTATTTCAGCTCCTTGACATAAATCGTTTTCAATCCTAAAATGCTTTTTTTCAGAGTCAATAAAACAGATGAAAATAACAGGAGAATAGACATGACAACTAAGACTAAAATTAAACCTTTAGGAGATCGCGTTGTAGTTCAACGAGCAAAAGCTGCTACTTCAAAAGGCGGCATTCTTCTTCCTGATTCAGCGCAAGAAAAACCAAGAGAAGGACATGTCATTGCCGCAGGTCCTGGTAAAATGAGTGAAAGCGGACAACTTGAACCTCTTTCTGTTAAAGTTGGTGATCGCATTCTTTTTGGAGCCTACGCTGGTACAGAGGTTAAAGATAATGATGAAGATTATTTAATCTTATCCGAAAACGATATTCTAGGAATTTTATCTTAATCTTTTTAATGCAAGGACCCGTTTATGGCAAAATTATTACAATTTAACGAAGAAGCCTTAAAATCAATCTTAAAAGGTGTAAAAACGCTTGCTAAAGCCGTTAAAGTCACTTTAGGCCCAAAAGGGCGCAACGTTGTCATTAACAAAGGATTTGGCTCTCCTCTTTCTACTAAAGATGGTGTCACAGTCGCCAAAGAAGTTGTTCTCAAAGACAAATTTGAAAACATGGGTGCTCAATTAGTTAATCAAGTTGCTGCTAAAACATCTGATGTAGCAGGAGATGGAACAACAACAGCCATTGTTTTAGCTGAAGCCATTTATTCTGCTGGTGTCAAAAACGTGGCAGCCGGTGCAAACCCAATGAGTTTAAAAAGGGGAATAGATCAAGCTGTTGAAACAATAACTCGCTCTCTGGATCAACTTTCTACGCCAGTAAATACAGCCCAAGAAGTTAGACAGATTGCCACAATTTCTGCTAATAATGATGGCGAGATCGGCCGTATTATTGGAGAAGCAATGGAAAGAGTGGGTAAAGATGGAATCATCACTGTTGCTGAAGCAAAAGGAATTGAAACACATGTAGATTATGTAGAAGGCATGCAATTTGATAAAGGATACGTTTCCCCTTACTTTATCACCAATGCAGAACAAATGAGCGTTGAGCTCTCAAACGCAGATATTCTAATTACAGACAAAAAATTATCCGCAGCTAAAGATATTATTCCTGTCTTAGAAAAAATTATGGAAAAAGGAGCACGCCCTTTGCTCATTATTGCGGAAGATATTGATGGAGAAGCTCTTGCAACTCTTGTCGTCAATAAACTAAAAGCAGGGATGACTGTTTGTGCAGTAAAAGCACCAGGTTTTGGAGATCGACGTAAAGCTATGTTGCAAGATATTGCCATTTTGACAGGAGGAAAAGTCGTTTCAGAAGAAGTAGGTCTAAAATTGGATGAAGTAGGACCAGAAGTTCTTGGAAGAGCAAAGACTATTAAGGTTTCAAAAGAAGAAACAACGATTATCGATGGAGCTGGACAATCAAATGAGGTGAAAAGCCGCCTTGCTCAAATTAAAGCTGAACTTGCGAATGCAAGTACTTCTAAATATGACAAAGAAAAATTAGAGGAACGTCTAGCAAAAATGGTCGGCGGTGTTGCAGTTGTTAATGTCGGAGCAGCGACTGAAACAGAATTAAAAGAAAAGAAAGCGCGTGTGGAAGACGCATTACATGCCACACGGGCAGCTGTTGCGCAAGGAATCGTTCCGGGTGGTGGAGTCGCTCTTCTTCGCGCTGTTAAATCCCTTGAAAAATTGCAACTTACAGGCGATGAAGCGATAGGCTTAACCATTATTAAGCAAGCCGCTTTTGCGCCAGCAATAGCTATTGCTAATAACTGTGGGAAACAAGGAAATTTGATTGCTGAAAAGATTTATGAAGCAACAGGTTCTTATGGATATGATGGTTTAACCGACGAATTTAAAGATTTGTTAAAAGCAGGAGTAATAGATCCTGTTTTAGTCACCAAAAGCGCGCTAATCAATGCCGCTTCTATTGCAGGACTTTTACTTACAACAGCTGCAATGATTACTGATAAACCCCAACCTAAATCTCAACCTGCTGGCATGCCAGGCATGGATGGCATGGGTGGTATGGGAGGAATGGGAATGGGTGGCATGGGTGGTATGGGCGGTATGGGAATGATGTAAGCTTCTCCCCCATTTAACTAATCCATCCCTTTGTATATCAAAGGGATGGATTTTAAATATTCTTGTTAAAAAAATCTTTCAGAGATCACCGAAAGAATAAAGAAAGCTAATCACTTCGTGATCTAAATGCTTTAGATAAACTCTGAAGTTTGAAACTAAGCATAACTTAATCAATTTAGCAACAGGACTATTCAGTCAAAGGTTATTATGCCCCATTACGATTATTGTTGCACAAGCTGTGGCTATCAAGAAGAAGTTTTTCAAAAAATTAGCGAAGAGCCTTTAAAAATTTGTCCCTCTTGTCGACAAAATAATTTTCAAAGGCAGCCTGGAGGGGGAGTAGGACTTCATTTTAAAGGGACAGGATTTTATATTACGGATTATCCTTCATCATCAACTTCAGATCAGAGTTGTCCTTGCGGAAAAAATTCTTCTTGTTCTTCGGAACCTAAAAACTAAAAGCCAACGATCGTTTTTAATCTAATTATTTGGCTTATCTAGTTGTCGATCAAATACTTTGAATTATGTACATCTATTTTTATTCTATTAAATAAAAAAGAAATAACTCTTAAATCTATTTTTAATTTAAATATAATAAATAACAATTATATAATATAAAAAGTGTTCATGACAAGAAATGTGACCCATGAATCATTTGGATAAAACTCTCAAACAGGAGAATAGATATGGGATTAGGAAGAATGGCTCTTCTTTGGATTTTAGGCGTGCCCGTAGGAGTAATAGCTATCCTTAAACTATTGGGTTTAATCTAAATCTGAGCCGCTCTGCGCTTATTAATTTCACACACTAGGTTGCCTTTCTATATGTGTAATGTCATCTCCTATCCTTGGAGTAGGTGGAGGAAATGAAGAGCCTGAGCGGCGAAAAAAAGAATTAAAAAGTAATAAAATTATTGTTACGCAAAAAAGCATCGAAATTCCTTTGACGCTATTTTGATTGGAACGTTGATTGTTATTATTATTTTTTTGTATTGTCTCAGAAAATTTTGAAAAAATCTCTTTTGCAATTTGCTTCACACGGTTAGCTAAATCAAACTTGAAATAGTCTTTTGATCTGTTAACAAAATCAGATAAAAATTTTGGTTGATTCACTGAAAAATTTAAGAAAGTGCTTGTTAAGAGCATATAACCACCTTACTAGTTAATAAAAAACTATATCAATATCTTTTATTTATTACAATAAAGTCCCTGCTTTTTTTATTTACCAAAAATCTCATTCAATTGCTGCACATAAAAAATAATATTAATATAAAAATATTGAGCCATTTTTAAATAGATAAAGCTCTTGTTATCCTTGTTTATCGCAACAGTGAATCTTTGTGGCTATTTTTTTTAAAAAATTATCTTTATGAGATATCAAGAAAAACAGACGAGTTTTCTTCAACTATTCATCAGGGCAATCTAGGCAAATGAGGATATTGCCATTGCCATTTTAAAAAGATTAAAATGAGATGAAGGTACTACATTTATGATATTTATCCCGACGTTTCCACAAAGAAAGTGCTATTTTCAGATAAACAGCAAAAAAACTTAAAAATCTTTTAAAATGCCTTAAATTAAAATCGAAGTTTACCACTTCTTTAATCTAACACTCAAAAACAAAGCCTAGCCATCCCTCTTTTTCTTTTTCTTCCTTTAATCTCCACCCCCAGTTTTTTGTTTGCTCAAAGTAGACGTCTCGCTCCTCTTGACGTATTCCAGAAATTAGACGTAAACCCTGTAAGCGATGCAAAGAGGAAAGGGCATTCCAGGCAATTTTTTGTTCAGAAAAAATCATATTCATCACAATCAAAGGAACTGTAAGAGAATGAAATTGAAATTCTCCTGGTAGCATAAAAATACATTGAGATTCCATTTGATTAAACTTAGCATTTTCTTGAGCGTGTTCAATGGCTGCTGGATCAATGTCCACTCCATATGCAAACGAAGCACCTAGAGCAAGGGCAGCTAAAGACAAAACACCACTTCCGCTTCCAATATCGATGACACTTTGTGTTGTTAAATATTGGCTCATCAGTTCTAAAACAAGTAAAGTCGTTGGATGAGATAAATCTCCAAAACCCGGGCCAGGTTTGAGTAAAATGGGCTCAGCTTTCCTTCCAAATTTGTCAAAAGAAAGGTGGACCGACCCATTTTTAAAATCTAAACCATACAAAGCCCATTGTGATTCCCAATCGATTTTAGGTAATTGTACCTTTTCAATTTCTTTAATCCAAAAATAAGCGGAAACCTCATTCTCAGAGTTTAAATAAAGATAAAGAATTCCCCTACTCTCTTCTTCTTCCCCATAGGCTAATTCGAAAGCATTTTCTTCCAAAATTTCCCAAGCTTGTTCCAATGTTAGATCATTCTTCAAGGTAATTTTGTAAAGCTCCTTCTTCAAGGTAATTTTGTAAAGCTCCTTCATTCCGATTCTCTTTTTATTTATTCATTTTTCATGCTTAGCAAAATTTTTAGCAACGTAATGATTATAGAGAGAAAATGAATTCTTTAATATTTTTCTTGAAGGGCATTTTTCACTGTTTTTGGTATTTAAATTAATTTTTAAGTTTTCTCCCCAAACTTAATGAAAACTTGCAACAGAATGTAAATCTTTTTATAATGCTTTCATTATATTAATTAAAATTATATTAGATTTTTATGAATAATATCCGTTTTGTTATATTTTTTATTTTTTCTCTAATTTCATTATTAGAGGCTACTGATCCTTCCGTTCCAACACCTTTGGTTAACTCTATCAATGTCATAAGTGGACATTTAGAAGGAACAGAACCTCCGAGAAACAAACATGAATTTTATACACAAGGAATTAATAGAGTAAACAACATAACAGTTAATCTCCCCAGAGGGGATTTCAGGATAGGTAGAGTTAAAGCTCAGGTTCTGGACGAGGAAAAAGGAACTTGTATTTACTTTTTTTACCAACCAGGTTTAACAGAAATTATTGATCAGCAAGCAAGAAAAACCATCTATCGTTATTCAAACAATTTGATTCAGAGTGTAGAGCAATATCAGGCTTCCTCTGGCTCGTCTGATTTATATAGACAAGAGAAATTCTTTTGGAAAACTGACCTAAAAATTCCTTTGATTAGCAGTAGAGTCTTGGCGGACGAAAAGGGACAAGCTATACACTGCACCCAATTTAGCTATAATGACCAGGGTCAACTCATCCGACAAACACTTTATGGAAATTTATCAGGTTCCTGCTCTATTCCATTGATCATCCAAGCAGACGGTGTCCCCAGTTTTAATGGAATTGAAAGTTATTCCAGTGTTTACCGCTATTATCCTTCTCACCCAGATCTTATTTGGATGGTTCGAGAAGATAATGGAGCTACAACAACGTACCATTATGATTTTAAAACTAAACGGTGTGAAGCCAAACTCCAAGGAAACCAAGCAGGGTTACTTTCTCGAACATTTTATTGCTACGATGATTTAGGATTGCTTTGCCAAACTATCTTAGATGATGGACAAAACGAATCCGCTACTGACTTGAAAGGAGTGACTCACCGACGTATTATAAATATTCAATCTTGCCGAGATGGAATAGCCTTTTCTCAACCTTTAATGGTAGAAAATAAATATTTTGATCTCTTAGATGAACAAGAAAAATTGTTAGATCGAACCCGCTACACCTATTCTTCCGAGGGAAAGCTTCTTCAACAAAATTTTTATGATGCTGACGACAATCTCCGTTATCATGTTAGTTATCATTACGATGAAGAAGGACATCTAAAATCTACAGAAGATAGTCGAGGGGAGATTGTTGAAGCTCCTTCCTCTCCTTTTCAAGATAAATTTGATGAAGAGGGGCACCGCATCTCCTCCGTCGATAGCTACGGAAATGAAACCGCATTTGAATATGATTCTTTTGGACGATTAATCAAAACTCATCTTCCTACAGTTTTAGATGAATATGACAATCCGGTGCAGCTGAAGCTAGAACAATTTTATGACATTTCCGACCAAGTCATCGAAATGAAAGATGCGGAAGGAGGTATTACAAAAACAAGTTATACGGCAAGGGGAAAACCTTCCCATATTCAATATCCCAATGGTTTAGAAGAAATTTACGTCTATCACTTAGATGGGGAATTGAAAGAAAAAATTAACAAAAACCGCGTTAAAACCTCTTTTATAAGAGATTTGAGTGGAAGAATTAGCCGTGTAGAAGAAAAATTATCAGAGGGTTTTTTAATACGTGCTCTGAATTATTCCTACCTAGGTAACCTTGTTTCTACAATAACAGATGAAAAAAAAGATCATATTATTCGATTTGAATATGACGGAGCAGGTCGTCAAATTCGCTCTCTTCATGAAACAGCAGATGGAACAAAGCGAATTGAATGGTTTTACGACGCCTGTGGTCAGCGTACAGAAACGCGAGAATGGTTTAGTGCATTAGATTCAGATTTTGTCACTAAAATAGAAGAAAAAGATGCTTGGCAGCAAACAGTTGCGACAAGACTCGAAGACTCTCAGGGCTCTGTTCAGCAAAGAATCAAACATTCTTTTCCAAAAAAAGAAACTCTATTTTTGCAAGAATCAGTGACGCAGAACCAATTAGGTCAATATGTTAAATTAACTGAAACAATTGATGAAAATGGTGTTCGAGACATTAAAATATATGATGCTCTGAATAGATTGGAAAGTTGCTTACAAATTAATTCTCTTGGAGAAAAAATTAGAGGATATCAGGTCCGCTACAATAAAAGTGGAAAGAAGGTTTCAGAAAAACATCAAATCATCGCAAATGGAAAAGATAGCGGTCAATATATCATTAAATGGGATTATGATGAAGATGGAAAGCTTGTAGCAATTCATGAAGCAGCTGGTTCGTTCCAACAAAAAATCACCCGTTATCAATATCATGAGAGTGGTAAACTCGCAACAGTTATTAAACCTGATGGCAAACAAATTCACTACTATTATGATGAAAACAATCTTTTAAGCTCATATCAAGCCAGTGATAATTCATTTGCCTATCGTTATCAATATGACCAAAATAAGCGATTAATAGCCATCGAAGATTTGGTCCATCAAGGGATTCAAACACGTCAGTACAATGCCTTTGATCAAGTTATTGAGGAAAATTTAGGAAAACCTGAAACCACTCTCTCTTTTGATTATGATTTAGCCGGTAGAAAAACCAAAATCGATTTACCAGATAACTCAAGCATCCATTATCGTTATGAAGGATCTTTATTAACTTCTGTAGAAAGATATCAAGCAGATCGACAATTACACTATCATCACGATTATTTTTATGAGATCCCTTCTGGAAAAGTTCAAAAAAGTCATCTTATTAAAGATGTAGGGGTACTCTCTTACTACTATGACGAGCATGACCGTTTACAAAAAACCCTATCTCCTTGGTGGTCAGAAACATTTGAGCAATTAGACCAAAAAGGACGTTTAATGGCAGTAACCATTAAAGATTCTTTGAATACTTATTCTCAAACATATCAATATAGTGAAGATCATCAATTGATCGAAGAAACCGGAGATGGGGAACTTCATCATACTTATCAATATGACTCTTTATTTAATCGCTTAAAATTTAATTCAGAACAATGGAAAACCAACTCTCTAAATCAATTGATTGAAACCCCCCTAGCTTTTTATCGTTATGATTTAAATGGAAATTTGGTCGAAAAAAAAGGGAAAGAATCTGTTTATTATGAATATGATGCTCTAAATCGTCTTATTCGTGTCTCAACTCCGAATGATTTTGCTATTCACTTTATTTATGATTCGTTTGACAGATGTTTGCAAAAGCAAAATTACCACTGGGATGCAGACAATTCTAATTGGATATTAACGGATTCAAATTTCTATCTCTTTGATGGTCAAAAAGAAATTGGTTGTTTAAATACCGAGCGGCAGTTAACTCAATTAAGAGTTTTGGGAATAGGGAAAGGGGCTGAAATTAATGCTGCTGTAGCTCTTGAGCTAAATAACAAGATCTATGCTCCTATTCACGATCATCAGGGCTCGGTTCGTTGCTTAATTGACACGGAAACTAAAGAAGTCGCGGAGTTTTATCGCTATTCTGCTTTTGGTTCAGAAAGTATTTATAATACCTACGGAGAAAAGTTTACTATTTCGCAAATTGAAAATTCCTGGCGATTTTCTAGTAAGCGAATTGAAGAAAAAACAGGATTGATTGGATTTGGAAAACGTTATTATGATTCAACCATTGGAAGATGGATAACTCCTGATCCTCTATTTTTTTACGATACACCTAACCTTTATACGTTCGTTCGCAATGATAGTATTAATCATTACGACCTATATGGCCTTTTTTCTATTTCTGAAATTTGGGATTCTACTATTACTTTTTTCTTTGATGCGTTTAGACAAATTCAAACTTCGGCCCATCGTTTCAAAATTAAACTCCATAGTGAATTGAAATTGCCTGAGTCTTTTGCCAATACTTTTGAAAAAATTAACAGAAATATTTTTGGCAATACAACTTACATATTAATGGGCCATTCTTACGAAAAAACAGAGATAAACACCTATGGAGAAAATGAAATTAGCGATAAGGTACGAGTCACTTTTATTAATGGAATTTTAACCACTTATCAAGATATGTTGAGCAATTTAGAACTCATCTCAGAGTCACATGGAGGGGTAAAAGTGCATTACATTTTTCGCCCTACTGAAGGATGGACCTGGGATGTGAGCCGTGCTATAATGGTTAAACTAGCTTTTAACTTAGGCTTCCGCTCTATGCATGCGCATTTACTTGCTGCTCAATGGCGTTCCTTAATTCATGAAATGGGGGGTGTTAGTGGTGGAGGAACCATTATTCACTATGCCCATAGTTTAGGAGGAACAGAGACTGAACGTGCGCGAGATCTTTTAACACCTGAAGAACAAAAAATGATTCGAGTGATTTCATTTGGCTCGGCAACGCTTATTCCCAATAACGGTTTTCAAAGTGTCAAAAATATCGTCAGTGTCAATGATGGTGTCAGCACATTATTTGAACCATTTGGACATTTTCGTAATTATTTCGATCCAGATACGAATGTACAATTTCAAGGAGATTTTTCTCCTTTATTTTGGGGAGGCTGGCCTGGAGATCATTTTTTAAGCGGTCCAACTTATTCTCCGTTTATTCAATTTTATGGTAAACAATTTTTAGCAGAATTTGCCCCAACGTAAAATAAATGTGATTTTTTTGATTCAAAATTGACATAGACAAGGCGAATTTGAATAACCATCATGGAAAGTTTCAGATAACATTGTCTAAAAGTTCTTGAAAAAAAGAAAGATCCTAATTATAATTTTGTCTTCTTTGCACTGGTAGCTCAATTGGATAGAGTACCCGGCTACGAACCGGGCGGTTAGAGGTTCGAATCCTCTCCGGTGCAATGTTTATACAACCTTTTCCTTCGGGACCTTTTTCTACTAACGCCTATCTTATCGCTTGTTTGTCTACGCAAAAAGCGATTATTGTTGACCCTGCTCCAGAATCAGCAAATCTTCTCCTTGATTGTCTAAGGAAACATCATTTTATCCTACAATCTATTTTACTCACCCACTCCCATTGGGATCACATCGCTGATATCAATTCCATCAAAAAACTCTATGACATCCCCATCTGTGTGCACCCTTTGGATCAACTGAATTTAGAAAAACCTGGTTCGGATGGTTTGCCTTGTTGGTTTACTATTCAACCTGTTAAAGCCAATATTTTTCTAAATGATGGAGATCTAATCCCTGTTGGTCAATTAACTTTTAAAGTCATTCACACTCCAGGACATTCTCCAGGAAGTGTTTGCTTTTATGAAATCTCACAATCCAAATTATTATCAGGAGATACCTTATTTAAAGGATCCATTGGAAATATCTCTTTTCCTACCAGCCAACCAGATTTAATGTGGACATCTTTGGACAAGCTAGCGCAATTACCCCCTTCTACATCTGTTTATCCAGGACATGGTCCCATGACAACAATTGGAAATGAGAATTGGCTTCCTAAAGCCAAACAATTATTTCAGTAAAATAAAAAATACTTAAAAAACTTTTTAAAATTTAAAACTCCTTTTTTTGCAGGATTTTATTATTAAATTTTGAAGAAATGTGGGAACATAGGAACAGCATTTGATCAAATAAACTGAGTTTAAAGTTTTTAAAATCGGAATTTTTGATTAAATAAAGAGAACTCTAAAAGTGAGGTTATTATGGGATTATTAGTTGGCAAACATGCTCCAGATTTTAAAGCAAAAGCCGTTGTGAATGGTCAAATTGTAAACGATTTTTCTCTGTTACACTTCAGAGGACAAAATGTCATTTTATTTTTTTACCCTTTAGATTTTACTTTTGTTTGCCCAACAGAACTACATGCATTTCAAGAAAAACTTGAAGAATTTGAAAAAAGAAATGCACAAATAATTGGATGCTCTGTTGACAGCTGTTATAGCCATTTAGCGTGGTTGAATACCCCTAAAAGTAAAGGAGGAATTGAAGGTATCGATTACCCTCTAATTTCCGATCTAAACAAAACCATTGCACATGATTATGATGTGTTAATTCCTCATGAAGGCATTGCTTTCCGTGGCCTATTTTTAATTGATAAAGAAGGAATTGTCCGTCATCAAGTTATCAATGATTTACCCTTGGGACGCTCAGTTGATGAGGCGCTTCGTATTTTAGATGCTCTTCTTTATTTTGAAGAAAATGGAGAAGTCTGTCCAGCGAATTGGCAGCACGGCCAAAAGGCTTTTAAACCTTCTAATGAAGGGTTAGAAGAATATTTTGCGACTGTTCCTGTTAGTCGTCCAAAAATCTAAAGAATAATAACCTCTTTCTTTTACAACTCAGAAAAACCCAGCACTCAAGTTTTTCTGGGTTATTTTCAAGGAAATTGGACGCTTTAAAATTTAAATCTCTTTACAGAGTTTTGTATCCTTAAAACTCCTGAATGAGAGTTCCCATTTGCTGTCCCATCAAACAGCGTATTTCATAACCAGATTGAGTGGCATCTAACAAGTCTTGATCAAATCGAATCCTTCCTTTTTGAAATAATAAAATTAACGAAGATCCTCCAAATTCAAAGTATCCCTTTTCATCGCCTTTTAAAGCAGGTTGAAATGGACAATAGGTTTGTTGAATGCTACCTACATTTGTCGCTCCAATTTCTAAATAAAGAATTTTTCCAAAATGTGTGGTTGCTAACTCGCAAATAGTGCGTTTATTTTGTGTAAAAATATTAAGATTTTTTTTAATCGCTAAAGGGTTGACAGAGTAAAGATATCCATTAAGTAGTCGTGTTTCGCCTGGGATACAGTCACAGGGGAAATGAAATCGATGATAATCTGAGGGACAAAGTCGGACAATCACCATACTTCCCCCCTGATATTCCTGAGCTAACTCTTTATTTTCTAATAGCGAAGCTAAACTAAACTTTTTGCCTTTTACAATGAATCCATCAACTTGATCTATATCTTGATAAAAGTAATAGCGTCCATCAGCAGGCATAGAAACGATTTTCTCTCCTAATGCAATAGGGCGGAACTCGGGCTTTAAACGACGAATAAAAAAGTCATTAAATGATTTAAAGTGGGTTAGAGGCATTAAAAATTCTGAAATATTCACATCAAAATTTTTGATAAAGGGTAGAATTTTTTTTACACTAGAAGGGCGTTTTTGTAAAAGTCCGTAACAATGAGAAATAAAAGGCCATTTTGCCAACGGAGGTAAAAGAAAAGGTTGTATTAAGCGACTTAGTTTGCTATCTCCATAAAGAAAACGAATGACAGCTCCTTTGTAAACTTTTTCAATTTGTTTTTTTCCCGTTAAACGATCCACGTAAATAATGTCAGACATGGCGCCCACTCCTCAACTTATGCAAATAATTCGATGCTAATTGATAATCAAATAGATGCATCAAAAATAGATTTAATATAACATATTTCTCATTGTTATATCAAGAATCACAAATACAAATTTAAAGCATCATGGAATTTATTCATCAACCCTATTACCCAGGTGAAACAATTGCAGCAATTGCAACCCCTCCAGGTGAGGGAGGAGTAGCGATTATTCGCATTTCAGGCGATCAATCTCTTGAAGTAGCTGCTAAAATTTTTTCAGGCTCCATTTTCAGCTATCGTTCACATACTGCACATTACGGGCAAATTTATAATTCATCAGGCGAACATGTCGATGATGTTCTGGTTCTTATAATGCTTGGTAAACGCTCTTATACAGGAGAAAATACTGTAGAAATTCATTGTCACGGAGGAAGTTTAATTACTCGCAAAGTTTTAGAAGTCGTTTTAGCAGCCGGAGCTCGAGCAGCATTGCCTGGTGAATTCACTTTTAAAGCT
Organism: Candidatus Protochlamydia sp. R18; assembly: GCF_000648255.1. NCBI lineage: Bacteria > Pseudomonadati > Chlamydiota > Chlamydiia > Parachlamydiales > Parachlamydiaceae > Candidatus Protochlamydia > Candidatus Protochlamydia sp. R18. The sequence continues at coordinate 22,004 of NZ_BASL01000658.1, forward strand.
TACATGAATGGTAAAATTGATTTAGCTCAAGCCGAAGCTGTTCAAGAACTCATTTGTGCAAAAAATGAAAAAGCCCTAGGCGCGGCAGAAAGCCAACTAAAAGGTTCTTTATCAAACCGGGTATTGGCCTTTCAATCAACCTTAACTCAAATTGCAGCGATTTTAGAAGCCTGGGTCGACTTTCCTGAAGAAGGATTAGAATTTGCCACCATGGATGAACTGGATCAAGACTTAGAAAGAACTGCTAAAGACATGGAAAAATTAGTGAATTCTTTTCACAATGGAAAAATTTTACATGATGGCCTTTCTATTTGCTTAATTGGATGCCCAAATGTAGGTAAGTCTTCTTTGATGAACGCTCTGCTAGATAAGGATCGAGCTATTGTTTCCCCCATTCCTGGCACCACTCGAGATGTTTTAGAAGACCATCTACGTCTGAATGGACTACACATCAAATTGAGTGATACGGCAGGGATTAGAGAAGCTAATGAAAGCGTTGAACAAGAAGGCATTCGTCGTTCTAAAAAAGCTATGCAAGAAGCCGATTTAATTTTACTCGTTTTAGATGCGCATAAAGGATTGGAAAAAGAAGATCAGGAATTGTTAAAACAAGTCCCTTTTCATAAAACAATCGTCATTTGGAATAAAATTGATCTCAATCCAAGAAATCTTCCTTGTTTAGAGGTTCCTTTTCTTGTTCATTTATCTGCTAAAGAGAAAATAGGATTAGAAGAGCTGCATCAAACAATTGATACCATTATTTGGCAAGATGGCCCTCCTTCCAAAGAAGAAATCCTTATTACAAATGTTAGACATAAAGAAGCTCTTATCGAATCGATTGAATCTTTAAGACGTGTACAAATAGGTCTTCGGCATCAAGTTTCACCTGAATTTCTAACTTTAGATATGCGCCAATCTTTATTAGAACTCGGGAAAATCATTGGAACTAATATCTCTGAAGATATTTTATCAGCAATTTTTTCTAAATTTTGTATAGGAAAATGAATAAGCATACAATAGCAAAAAATATTCAGCGTATTCTCAATGAACTTTACCCAGCTCCTGCAGTTCCTTTAAGTCATCATGACAGCTATACCTTACTTATCGCTGTTCTTTTATCCGCTCATTGCACCGATGCACGAGTCAATAAAGTAACCCCTATTTTATTTAAAAAAGCAAGCACTCCCCAAGAAATGGTGAAACTATCCATTAATGAAATTGAATCTATTATCCATTCATGTGGACTCGGATTTCGTAAAGCAACAAATATCTGGGAACTTTCGGATCGGCTAATCAAAGATTATGAAGGAAAAGTTCCGGCTTCATTTGAAGCATTAGAGTCGCTACCTGGAGTCGGACATAAAACAGCTTCTGTCGTCATGTCTCAAGCATTTCAGGAAGCCGCTTTCCCTGTGGATACTCATATTCACCGTTGCGCTCGAAGATGGGGATTAAGCAATGGGAAAAATGTTAAACAAACAGAAAAAGATTTAAAATCTCTTTTTCCCAAAAAAGATTGGACTCGTCTTCATTTACAAATCATTTATTTTGCAAGAGAACATTGTCAAGCCCGTTCACATCAAACTTCCATTTGCCCTATTTGTTCTTGGATAGTTGAAAATCCAATTTGATATCCTAGGCATAAGCTCCAATTCATACGTGTTTCAAAGCAACGGTAATTAATTGAGCTAAGTCAATTTCTTCTGGAAGTTCTTTCATCCCTTGTTTGATCGCTTTTTGAGCTGTGGTTTGATTATAACCAAGATTTATAAGGGCCAACATGGCATCTTGAACAGATTTGGATTTGGGATCTTGCGTTAAAGGCTCTATATGATCAGACATGTCTAAATGCCCAATGGCAGCTAACTTATCTTTTAATTCTACAATTAAACGCTCCGCAGTTTTCTTGCCAACACCTGGGACACGGCAGAGTGTAGATAAATCTTGTCGCATAACAGCTATTTGAAGCTCGCTCATCGAAAGATGTCCGATTAAGCTTAAAGCCATCTTAGGGCCAATACCTGTAACATTCATTAAAATTTCAAAAATATCGCGTTCTTGGTAACTTAAAAATCCATAAAGCGTGTGAGAAAATTCTCTAACGACATAAGTGGTATAAAATTGAACTGGCTCCCCAATTTGGGGAAGTTGCCCTAATAGGCGACAAGGGATAAAAAGTAAATATCCTACACCATGAACATCAACAATAGCTTGAGAAGGATTGAAAAAAGCTAATACTCCTTTTATATATGCAAACATAATATTTAATTTAGCTCCTCAAGTTTCATATTGACTTTGTTTTAAAATGGGCATTTGTGCATGGCAAATAGCTAATGCCAAAGCATCTGCAGCATCTTCTGGCGTTGGAGGAATGGATAGATTAAGTAGCCTCTGAACCATGCCTTGAACTTGATATTTACTTGCTCTTCCTGTCCCAACAACAGCTAATTTAGCTTTTGAGGGAGCATATTCATAAATAGGAATTCCTCTTTTTTTAGCAGCAATCATGATCACACCTCTTGCCATTCCCAATTTCATAGCACTTTGAACATTTTTAGAAACGTATTGTGTTTCCACAACGACAGCATGAGGTTGATGTTGATCAATTAACTGTTCAACTCCTTGACAAATGACTAAATAACGTTCAGACAGTTTATAATGAGAAGGAGGGCGAATACAACCGTAATCGACAGGAACATACTGATGGCCTTCAATGCGAATGACTCCAAAACCAGTTATTTTTGTCCCAGGGTCTAATCCTAAAATAATAACTTGATTGCTCATGAAAGGGAATCTGGTTTTGGTTTATCTTGCCTAAATTTCATACCAAACAAATCATATTTTTCTTCGTCTTCTTGGCTTGGATGTTGAACGGACTCGGGCTGTTCTTCTTCACTATTTTTTTGTTGATTTGACTTATCTACTAATTCTTGCATGGTGTGTAAAAAATTCTGAGAGGAAGGTCCACCCATGAAATTCCCTAAATTGGCAATAAGGTTTTGCATTTGTTGGTGTTTCTCTTCAATTTTCTTCAATTTCTTAACGCAATTTTCACTTTCTTGCCATTTGTCATACATGCAAAAGTATTTTTCTTCCCATTTAGAAACTTGGCTTTCAGTGCTTTTTAAAGCATCGTGTAATTGTTCTTGAAATTTTTTCTCTTGTTTTTGAGAAATTTCTAAACTAGCCTGAAGCTGATTAATTTGAATTTTAAAGTTTTCGTTATTTTGAGAAATTTCTTCTAACACTCTTTGTTGACCTTCAACTTTTTCAGATAAAATAGCCGCTTCTTTCAATTTTTTTGCTAAATGTTGCTGAGCAATTTTAAAGCGAGTTTCGCTTTCATTCACTAAATGATTCATTTCATGTAGATGTGTTTCTTGGTTTTCTTTATCACGCAATAACTGAAAAATTTGCCCTTCTTTTTCCGACAATATTTGATTTTTTTCTTTCAAAAGCTCACTAAAACGTATGACTTCTTGTTCAGATTTTACACGAATATCTAACGCCTCTTCTAAACTTTCATTCAGTTGGTTCCATTCTTCTTTCAACAGCTCATATTTTTCTTGGATCTGCATTTTTTCTTGGGAAGAAAGTTCCATTTGAAATAAACGTTCTTTTAATTGATCCTGTTTTTCAAGTGTGTGATTTAATAAATTTTCTTTTTCCTTTAAACACTCCTCAAGCTCCTTTTTACTTTGATTCAAGTCTGGAATCTGAATTTGAAAAGCCGCTAAATTAGAAGATTGATGCTCCAATTCTGTTTGCAGTTGTTTAATTTGATGTTCAAGTTTGACTTTTTCATTTAAAACTTCGACATATTGCGTCTCTAAAGCCTTTGTATCATAATTACCTTGCTTGAGAGTTTGTTTAATTTCTTCTAGTTCTAAGCGAAGTTGGTAGGAAGCAGTATGAGAAGCGATCACTTCTGTTTGATGTTCGGCAATTTCTCGTTGCGATAATAAGTGCTTAAGATGTTGAATTTCTTGCTCGTATTTTTGATAATTTTTTGAAGCTAGGGCTTGCATTTCTTGAGTTCTTAAATTCGACTCGCTTAATTCTTCGCGCAGGCGCTCCGTCTCTTTACCACTAGCTTCCTCCTCTCTTTGATTCGAATGAATAATTTGCATTTTATTCGACGCATGAACAGCCTGATCGTTTTGAAATCTTAATTCTTCTTGAGTTTGTTGAAGAAGATTTCTAAGAGAAATAAATTGATCTCTTAAAGCATCTAATTCTTCATCATGATTACTTTGCAATTTTTTAAATTTTGCACTAGATTGAAGTAATTGATCTTTTAATGATTGATTTATTTTTTCCTGGCTAAACAATTGATTTTGAAGTTTTTTTATCTCTTTTTCACTTTGTTGTTTAAGCGTAACTAATAATCTTTTCAAATGCAAAATTTGTGCAGCCTCGTTTAAAGAGTTAACTTCATTAGAGGAGGAGTCAGAAGAATCATGAACTTTTGTTTGCATAAGTTTTGCCAAAGAGATGTCTCTAAAATTAAAGTGAATTTAGCTGTAAAGATAAGAGTTTAGCCTTAGAAGATCAATGGTTTTTGTATGTTTAACCCATGATAAAAATAAATCTATAAATTCAAATTGCTAAATAAAAATTTTGATTTGAATAGCATAGCTGCAATGGAGTTTTTCACGTTTAATTGACTAATGGCCTTTTTGAAAATGATTCATCATAGTCACATTTTAAAGCAGGTTTCGAAATTTATTTCTGTTTTTTGATATAAGTAAGACTTTAAAATTCGTCGCTTGAATTAAAAAGGAAAATCGCTTTGTCAAAAAAAACTTTTTTATCTTTAAATCCGCAAAACATCATTATTCGTATGCCTAATTGGCTAGGAGATCTGGTGATGGCAACACCTATCCTTGCCAACTTAAAAAACTATTGGCCCCATGCAAAATTAACAGTCGTCTGCCAAGGATTATTGGGAGCTGTCATTGAACATGATCCACATATCCACCATGTTATTTCCTTTGAACGTTCTAAAAGTTGGAAGCAAACACAAAAATGCAATGAAAATTTGTTAATTTCTTTGAAGGAAGGAAATTATGATTTAGGTATTTTACTCACAAATTCATTTTCTTCTGCTTGGAAATTTTGGCAGGGAAACGTTAAAAATAAAATCGGATATTCTACACATTGGCGTAGTTGGTTGCTTGATCATGCCATCCCTTTTTCACCTAATTATACTCAACAACATCTTGTTGTAACTTATAAACAGTTATTAGAGCCTCTTGGTATTTCGCTCTCTAATAACTCCCCAACGCTTTACCTCACAAAAAAAGAATTAGAGAATACTCAACAACAATTGATTTCTCATGGGGTTGGACCTCAAGATCTAATCATTGGTATCAATCCTGGAGCTGCCTACGGGTCAGCAAAATGTTGGTTACCTGAAAGGTTTAAAGATCTCACAGAAAAATTGTTAGCCAATTCTCGTACAAAAATTTTATTTTTTGGAGATAAAACAGGAACTCCTCTCGTCAATGAAATTTGCCAAGGGTTGCCAGACCGCGTCATTAATTTGGCTAGTAAAACCTCTATCAGAGAATTAATGGCCTATATCAAGCTTTGCCATGTCTTTTTAACAAATGACAGTGGACCTATGCATGTAGCTGCTGCTTTAAATACTCCTCTTGTTGCTTTATTTGGATCCACAAGTGATCTCACAACAGGCCCCTATCAAGGAGGAACTGTTATCCATAAGCATGTTCCTTGTTCACCCTGTTATCGAAGAGAATGCCCTATTGATTTTCGGTGTATGAAACGCATTGAAGTCGAGGAAGTTTATCAGTCAATTTGTTCTTATCTTCCTCTTTAATTCATCAGTGAAGTTAAATTTTACGAATCTAACCTTTTAATTTTTTTTGCAGATTTATTGGTTAAATTGGCTAAAAAAATTAATTAAATTACAGTAATGAAGTATTCGTAATCTCAGTAAATAAATTGAAGTTTTTGGATTATTTTCAGGACAGCAGCATGAAAAAACATGCATTTTTTTAGCAATGACACATTTATGATGTTTTACCTCCTTTTCCGATTAAACTAGCAATCATTTTAGTCTAATTTCCCGCCATTTTCAAAAAACGGTGTTCATACGTTTTTGAAAAAAATTTGGTATTATATTTTTTTATTTTTTTTCGTAAAAAATTTGGATATTTAAAAAAATATAGATAGATTTACAGAGTACAGTCAGTAAATTATAACCAAAACTGTCATTGAAAGCACTTAATAAACAAAAACATTTTTTACTTTATTACAGGTAAGACATCCAATCCAATAAATTTAAAAAAAAGAATCAACTTGGAGTAAGTCTGAACGATGAGGAAATCTTCTTCATTAGCCGATGGAAGTGGGCCAATCATAGTTTTCGCAAGGCATATCTGTAATAGAAGATAAGCGAAGAATAGTAGGAACTTGCATCAACACTAAGATAAGATTTGTATTTTTTAGCTTGGTAAAAGATTTTGAATCGAACAATTAATTAATGTAAGTTGCAAATAACTAATTTATTAAAAAATTTGTTGCAACTGCTACTAG
>NZ_BASL01000657.1:0-39236 GCF_000648255.1 Candidatus Protochlamydia sp. R18
AGAATGTCCAGCTTCTAAATAGTTGAGTGCTTTTTGCCTTAAATCTTTGGAGTATGCCATAATTTTTTTAAGTCAAACTATATCTTATATGCAAGTTTAAATTCAACTAACTATATATATTAAATATTTAAAATGAATCTCAATTTCAACTTTACAAACAAGCCCTGATTAAAGAATATACCCATTTTGCTGAAGAAAGTGCGTTGGAACAAAGTATTGAAGTATTCAAAATGTTCTTTATCAAAAAAATGCTAATCATCAACAAAAAGCAGACGCTTTAAAAGAACTTCCTTATGCAAACTTTTTAACATTTACTAAACAATTATTATAGCCAAAACTATATTCAGGCTCTTCTTTATGGAAATATTGAGGAAAATCCAAGCTAGAAGGCTTTGGGATTGCATGCGACCAACTTTATCAGGACAGCTATTTCCACCAAACCAACGTTTTGTTGAAAAAATTTTTGTTTTGCCTAAACAATCTTACCAAATTGATGTCCCGATTAAAAACCCCTCTAACGCAGCTTTACTTGCCATTAAAAATATTTTTTTTATTCAAAACAAAAGCTGCTCAACAAATTTTTTCTCAAGCAATCGGCAGTGATTTTTTTTGCAGCCTTGCGAACAAAACAACAAACCGGGTATTTAGTTTTTAATACAGCTGAAGAATTCAATCAACACCTCTTTACTCTTTTTGCTGTGCAATCCAATACGCATGATCCACAAAATTTGCTATTTTGATTTGAATTATTTTTAGAAGATTTCTTAACCGATATGGGAGAAAAAGCTTTAAATCAATCAAATTTTGAAAAAATTAAAAATGCATTGCTAGAAAAACTTAACTATCTTCCTCAAAATCTTCAAGATATGGGAAACCTTTTAAAGACATTGACATTTAAATATGAAGGTGACTTTGATAGGGTTACTAAGGGCATTCAAGGATTTAAAGAGCTCCATTACGAAGACTTTTTAGAAATTGTCATGCAATTAGTAGGAAAAGACAATAAAAGGCAACTAGCAATTTTAGTCAAAGGGACTTCGGCTCCTAAAAGTCTTTTATTTACATCGTTAAAAGAAAAAGAGCCCAAAGAAAAAAGCACTTATAACCATTTGGATTAAATATGGCTGATTCATGGCACTGGATATTTTTTAATGTATTCATTCTTCTACTTCTCGCTTTAGATCTTTATCATTTTTATTACAAACCCCATAGCATCAAATTTAAAGAGGCTGTTTTAACTTCTGTGGGTTGGGTAGCCATTGCTTTTTTGTTCAATGCTTGGCTTTATTACCATTTCGGCTCTGAAACAGCGATTAATTTTTTTACAGGATATTTATTAGAAAAATCCTTAAGTGTGGATAACCTCTTCATTTTCTTACTGATTTTTACACATTTTAAAGTACCTGATGATTGTAAACATCGTGTTCTTTTTTATGGAGTACTAGGAGCCATCTTAATGAGAGGCTTGCTAATTTGGGGAGGAGTTTCCCTAGTTCAACGATTTGATTGGACGTTCTATTTGTTTGGCTTGTTCCTTATTTATACCGGAATAAAAATGGGGCTCTCAAAAGAAATTAACCTCAAATTAGAAGAAAATCGCATCTACCTTTTTCTAAAAAAAATGATTGGAATGACTTCGGATTATCATACACAATCTTTTTTCGTAAAAATAGGTGGTAAGTGGATAGCAACTCCCCTTTTTCTAGTAGTCCTATTAATTGAATTTGCAGATTTAGTATTTGCCATCGATTCTATTCCTGCTATTCTAGGTATTACAACGGATCCCTTTATTGTTTATACTTCGAACGTCTTAGCTATTTTAGGTCTTCGTTCCCTCTTTTTTGTTTTAGAAGGTATGATGCAACGTTTTTATTTACTTCACTATGCCTTGGCTTTCATTTTGACTTTCATTGGTTTTAAAATGTTATTAGCAAATCTCTTTCATATCCCTACATTTATAGCCTTAGGAATTTTATTATTAGCTCTGCTATGTGCTGTGATAGGCTCTTTTTTATTTCCGATTTCGCAAGCAGAAAGCAAACAAAATGAAAAATAATTGTAAAAAGAAATGTCTTAAGAATAACTAATCAAGCTCAAGCAGATACGACAAGTAATCTTAAAAATTTATTTGCGAATTTATTTCTTACACTTAGAGAAAATATATAAACTTGTAATTTTGAAAAAATATTGAAATTAATTCAAACAAATATTAAAATATTAATTGAGTATTAATTTGGGGTTTTATATGAGTTTAGAACAAAAAATGGAAGAAAAATTTCATTCAACTCAAGTAAAAATGAAAGAAATTTCCGTAGGCATGGGAAAGTTAGAATCGGAGTATCAAAAGCTTTTGAAAGATTTGGGGCTTTCTAGTGAAGAAGTTCATGAATTCGCTTCTAATGCATCCAATTATTCCGCTCCTATATGGGAACAACTGCAAAATGAAAAAAAACAATTAGATGAAAAATTAAATCTAAATCTAAACAACGTAAGAGACCCTTTAAAAGTAAAAAAAGCTTTTTCGGATCACGCCACTATCCAATCTCACTGGATTTACGTCCGTTAATTTTTAAAACTTAAATCATAAAATTTGCTAATCTTGAAGGTTTGTACCTGGCTTAAATTAAGCTTAGCTATGCATTAAACGTATATTTTTAGCAATTTAAGCTCAAAATAAGTTAATTTTTTCTTCTCGTCTGACAGTTTATATCTTTAGTAATAATAACTGACAAAAGATCTCTGCATAATTTAAAACATGTGTTTTCTAAACCCATGCTTAATATGATATAAAAGGTCAAAATGAGCTTAATCAAATTATATTTTTGTGCAGTTGATATTTGTAAGTCCTCGGTAAAAGTGAGATAACCACCTAATTAAACATGACAGGACAAAGCGGGGGCCCAACCTGACTGCTTGATTACAGGAGGTGATGACAATTGTGATTTTATTTTATCAATGAATAAATCTAAGCTATTGCTTTAGAGTTACTGAAACGCTAGATTAATCCATGTAATATCCCAGTTACCTCATAAAATCTAGGCTTAAGCCATTGTAAAATCTTTATTGATAGAGAATTTGCTCATTTTAAATTTTAATATCCTTACTCTATTTAAAATATAGTTTACGGGAATATTATTCTTATTAATCAAAGGAACAAGTTTCTCCAAAAGAAATAAGCTGCAAAAATTAAACATCTTTCTTATCTTAGCCAAGCAGACAATTCATTAGAAGCTGAATAAATTCAGTATTTTCAACCACTTAAATTTTGAATCAGTAAGATTTTGCAAAGATAGCATCTAATGTTGCCTCTCGTCCTGTCAAAATGCAGCGCCCTTTTGTCCCACTTTGCTTCACAGGTAAGCAACGAATCGTGACTTTTAAATCGCTTAACATTTCTTCAGTGACCGGATCTCCACACCACTTTGCTAAAACAAAACCTCCATGAATTTCAGGTTTTTCTTCATTCTTAGGAGTAAAAAAAGCACGCATTTCTTCAAAAGTTTCTAAATGACGATAAATATGCTGATCTCTGTAAGTAGCTGCTTGAACGTAATAGTTACGTTGAATGTCTTCTAAAATTGCAGCAGCTTGCTGCACAATTTGATGTTTGGGCAACGATTGTTTATTTTTAGGAGACTGATCTCTTCTTGCTACCATCACTGCTTGCTCATTGACGTCTCTTGGCCCAACCTCTAAACGCAGAGGGACCCCTTTTTTAACCCACTCCCAATTTTTCTCTCCGCCTCGTTTATCTCTTTTATCAATATGAACGGTTAAAGGTTTGCCGTAAAAAATTTGTTTTCTCAATTCAGCCGCCAAATTTTCAGCATATTCGAGAACTTGAGCTTCTAATTCAGGTTTAGGGATGACTGGAACAATCACAATTTGTTTATGGGCAATACGGGGAGGAAGTCTCAATCCATCATCATCTCCATGACACATAATTAAACTTCCAATCAATCGCGTTGTCATTCCCCAAGATGTCGTATAAGCATATTCTAATTGCCCTTCCATATTACTAAAGCGAATATTAGAACCTTTAGCAAAATTTTGCCCTAGATAATGAGAAGTACAGGATTGTAAAGCCTTACGATCTTGCATCATGGCTTCTAAAGTGAAGGTATTTTCAGCGCCAGGAAATCTTTCTCCGGGAGACTTTTCTCCGACAATCACAGGAATAGCTAAGACATCTTCAACAAAAGAGCGATAGACTTCTAACATTGTCATTGTTTCTTGTAAGGCTTCTTCATGTGTTGCATGAGCAGTATGCCCTTCTTGCCATAGAAATTCTGTCGTCCTTAAAAAGATGCGTGGACGCATCTCCCATCGAACAACATTCGCCCATTGATTAATTAAAAGAGGTAAATCACGATAAGATTCTACCCAACGAGAAAAAGAATCTCCAATGATTGTTTCCGAGGTGGGCCTTACAATTAATGGCTCTTCTAAAGGACCTGCAGGGATTAAACGGCCGTCCTTTTCTTCTAAGCGATGGTGCGTCACAACGGCACATTCTTTAGCAAAACCTTCTATGTGCGCCGCTTCTTTTTCTAAAAAACTTAAGGGAATGAAAAGAGGAAAATAGGCATTCTCATGTCCAGTCTCTTTAATCCGATCGTCTAACTGCCGCTGAATGTTTTCCCATATTCCATAACCCCAAGGTTTGATCACCATACTGCCGCGCACAGGTGAATTTTCAGCGAGATCCGAGGCTTTAACGACTTGCTGATACCATTCTGGATAGTCATTTTCTCTTGTGGGTGTAATGGCAGTTTTATCTTTTGTACTTGTCATGGTTTTCTCATTATGCTTTTGATAAAAAACGCTAGTCTATAATATTTCTAAAAAATTAACATCCAAATTCAATTCTCGCTTAAAATTATGTTCGTCTTCTTTTACCAATTCTAGTCTGCAGAATATTTTAAGAATTAGCCTTGTCAATTATGGATATCTGTTATTAGATAAAGCTAGTTGAATGACTTCTTGTAATTGTTTTTCTAGATCCAAGTGACGGGAAAAAATTCGATGATCAATTTGAGTGACGGGACGTAGATGATTCAAGGAGTTGCTAATAAAAATAGTAGCTTCGTTCGGGATATCTTCTATGCCTCCTTTAAAAAAATGGATAGGAAACTTCAAATATTTGATAAGGTTAGTTAAAAAGATCCCTTGTAAATATGAAAGGCTGGGATCGGGGATATATAATTGACAATTCTTTATCCAAAATAAATTCGAAAAAGCAGTTTCTAACAAATAAGCTTCACAATTACAGACCACCGCATCGTCATATCCTTTTAAATTTGCATAATCATAAACATATAATCGATCAAGATAGGATAATGATTTTAAATGTGCTGTCGGTTTAACGATGGGACTGGGATATAAAGTTAGCCGACAAGGAGTAAATGGTTCCAATTTGTACGATTGTAAAGTTAATAATTGAATAGAGGATTGTCGTAAGGGAAGAGATAAATAACGTTCATCTCCCCCTGTAATCATCATTTTTAAACGCCAAATCCCTTTGTGAGCCAAATTTAACCTGATTAACTCTTCTATCCATTTAAAATCTAATCGAGGAAAAATGAGCCGTAATTGGTGGCATTGATGGACTAATCTTTCTAAATGAGATTGCCAAAACTCAACTTGCCCTTGCTCAACTCGCAAGGTTGTAAAAAGGCCATCTCCAAATAAAAATCCTCGATCTGTGATAGGGATACTTGCTTGATTTTCTGGCATTAATTGGCCATTTAGACAAACCCATTTATTGGCCATTAGCGGTACCAAAATCCAATTTACGCCTAACTGGTTTTTGGGGCTTGGCAACCAACTGCGTCCGACTAATGCGTGGCGTCTCTGCTGAATCGTCTATTTCTGATATTATTTGAGGCGTTGAATTTGGCCTAACGTGAGGAAATTTATTTAAAATCGTTTGAGAAGGACTTGGGGAAAGGCCAATACTATCATTTTTATTTTGAGTCACAAAAACCAATTGCTTGACAAGTAAACTAATTCCCAAAGAGGCTACCCAAGCACAACTTGTTCCGTGAACAACTGCATTAAATGCTGGAGGTAAAATGGGTTTAAAATAATTATAACAATAAAGCGCCACGAATGCTAATATGGCTCCTCTAGCAATGATTTCTATCGTTTCCCAATAGTGCCTTTCCGCTTGTGCAAAGTGAGCACTGAATTGTAAGGTCGTTAATCCCCATAAAATAGAATCCAATTGTTTAAGTCTGCTTGAAATTTCCATTTATGACCTTATTTATATACATACAAATTAAATTCTTTACTTCAAACAATCTAAAAATTTGTTGAATCTTACTATTTGATTAAATTGATAAACAAATTTTATTTTTCTGCATTTTAAATACAAAGACTTAAATGCATTTAAGTCTTTAGTACTCGAAATAATGAGTCACCCTTAAAAAGAGTTTCTGCATATTCATTAATTGGATCAGAATCGATAACAATTCCACCCCCCACTTGGAAGCTAATGTAATTGTCTTTAAATACCAAAGTTCGAATCGCAATATTCAAATCAAAATCTCCTTTTCCTGTCATATATCCCATCGAACCCGTATAAATACCCCGTGATCGATTTTCTAATTTTTGTATACATTCCATCGCTTTCAATTTGGGACAACCGGTAATAGAGCCACCTGGAAATGCGCTACGGATAATTTCTAAAGATTTTAGATGCTTTAAAGCGATAGAACGAATAATTGAAATCAAGTGATATACGTTCGTATAGGCCTCACAACGCCACAAATCAACCGTTTTAACACTGCCAATTTCACTGATTTTACCTAAATCATTGCGCATTAAATCTGTAATCATTAACAGCTCAGCTTTTTCTTTTTCAGATGAGAGTAATCTTTCTTTGAACAATTGATCTTCTTCAAAATACCCACCTCTTTGTATTGTTCCTTTAATTGGGCGCGTTTCTAATAGCCTTTCCTTTTTTTGCAAAAATCTTTCAGGAGAGCTTGATACAATTGTATAATGATCTGCTTTCAAATAAGCGGAAAAGGGAGCGGGATTGATTTCTATTAATTGACGAAAGACGTCAAAAGGTCGCAGGACACCTTCAAATGTAAATTCTTGGGATAAATTAATTTGGTAAACATGTCCCGAAAAAATCCACTCTTTTGCCTCATCAATCATCTTTAAATAAGTAAGTTGACGATTTGAAAGAGAAAAGTTTTTTAATTGAGCTTCTGTTTTTTGTGAAGTTCGAGAAAAAAAATTAAAGCCATTACTTTCCCACCAATTTTTATCAGAAAGTTTTTCAACCCAATGTTGATGTAAAGGATTTAGTGTTTGGCCAGTAAAATCGGCTATTTTAAGGATAGCCTGTTGGTTAGAATGGTTGTAGATAATTGTAATTGCGCATTTTTGCCACATGGCATCAGGTGTCCATTCATGAGATTGGCAACATAATTGTACATCAGGATCTGAGGAAAATCCCATTTCATAACCGAAAAATCCAAAAGCGTAGTTTTCAGAGTTATTTTCTAACGAGTCAAAAAAAATTTTTTGAAGAGCTTCCCAAGGATTTTTTATCTCTTGCTGGAAGATCTGTTGCTTTGTTTTATGGATCACTTGCCGATCTTTTGCAATCACAATTTCAATCGGAAAAAGAGATAAAAAAGAATGCTCAGAGGAGTCAAATTCGCCTCCAGAAAAAAGCAAGCAAGTTCCTTCAAACTCCGCAAAAAAATCTGCAACTGCTAATAATAGATCTTTTTGAAAAAATGAAGGTAAGATAAAAGAATTAAGCATCTTATACCAATTGCAAAAGTAGCGGTATAAATTCAATATTCACCCAAAGCATAAAATAGCGATGAGTGAATAAATTCTAAAAAAATTTACGCGTCGTTTTGATGAGAAATTATTCGTTTTCTAATTCTTCTGGAATTTTCATATTGTGATAAACAGCGTCGACATCTTCAAGCTCTTCTAACCACTCGATCAACGCCAAGTTATCTTTAGCAGTTTCTACACTACATTCCACATAAGTTCTGGGAATCATTTCAAGCTCGGCTTCTTCGCAAGCAAATCCTAAGTGGTTAATAGCATCTTTCACACTATATAAATGGGATGGATCTGTAGTAATAATAAAAACATCATTATCTACTTCGAAATCTTCTGCACCAGCTTCGGTAGCAGCTAGAAACAACTCCTCTTCAATGGCATTTTTCTTACTAATTTGTAAAATCCCTTTACGATCAAAATTAAATGTGACAGCACCTGGAGTAGCTACCGTCCCTCCACGCTTATTCGTCGCTATACGCATGTCAGAAGAAATCCGATTTTTATTGTCTGTCATTACATCGACTACAATTCCGACTCCCCCATGCCCATATAATTCATAAGTCATTTCATGATAATCTTCTTGATCAGCACTAGATGCTTTTTTAATATTTCGATCAATATTTTCATTGGGCATATTGGCATCGCGCGCTTTTTGCAAGGCTAGCCTAAGACGAGGGTTATTTTTTTGGTCTGCTCCTCCTAATTTAACTGCACTAATAATTTCTTTCGCAATTCGAGAAAAAATTTTTCCCTTTTTTGCATCCGCTTTACCTTTACGATGCTTAATGTTTGCCCATTTACTATGACCTGCCATGAAAGAACCTTATACGATTTAAGAATTTATCTTTGAGAATTATATACAAGAATAAGATGAATTAAATAAATAATTCTGATTATCTTTAATCCATTGCTGAGCCATTTTATAATGCTTAAATTGCTTTTCTCTCTCTTTAAATGCTTTACTATGAATATGTTTTTGCCCTTTTTCATCGACGTAGGTGGGACACACATAATGTAACATTTCATGGTAAACAACAAAAGATACAAAGTAATAAGGAAAGTAATTGTTATCTAGCATCCGATTAATTTTAATCAGCTTTAAAGGGTCGTGAAATAACCCAAAAGTAATGCGATTAGGTCGATGTTTTTTTTTCTTAGATTTTCCAAACCAGGTAATATGTAATTCTAATGCATTATTGAAGTATTCTTCATTTAATTGAGCATAGATACTTTCCAAATCATGCACAGAACCCTTTACTTGGAGTTTACTCAAATCTAGTTCGTGAGAGTAATCTAGCTTTTGTAAATTATCCTCAATATAAGCTTTAATGCTGGGAGCAATTTTTTTATGCTCTCCTTTGAGATAACAACCTAGTGCTTGCATGACATTTAAAGGAGCTTGTAAGAACATGCGATGAAGAGAAACTTTTGCGCAGTCAGGCTCCCATTTAACGCTTAACATCGTTGAACGATTATCATTGATTTTCAACTGTAATTTCATACCGGCACTATTTTCAAGCTTTTGCTGAAAAGTTTGCGTTAATTGAGGATCGTTTATCATTATTTATATAAATCTCTCCATAAAAACGCGTCCACCATATCCTTCGTTTTCTTTAATCCAATTATTTTGCTCCCCAAAAATTTTAAAGCCAAAACGCTCATAGAGACTAATAGCTGCTTGGTTCCCTTTATAAACTTGAAGATGAAGCAACTCGATTTTGAATTTCTCTTTTGCTAAATGAATAATACTATTCATCAAATAGGTACCGATTCCCTGTCGATGAAAATCACGTGCCAAAATAATCCCGAATTCACACTGGTGGGCTAATCTGCGATAAGGCTGAAGATAAAGAGTTGCGATTCCGCAAGGAATGCCATCTTTAAGAATCGTTAAACTACATTTATAACGATAAAAAACAATCCATCGCATGACAGCATCATCAATTTCTAATTCATCATCCATAGGAAACCAACGCCGAATTTCTGGATCCATTAACCATTCTTTAAGGTACTTAGCATCTCCAGATTCCGTATAGCGCACTTCAATCCCACTAGGAATCGCCTTTGAACTATTCATCAGCCAAACTCCTTTAAATAAGCGTTAACAAATTCATCTAATTCACCATCCATCACGGCTTGTATGTTACCACTTTCAGCTTTCGTCCTTGTGTCTTTAACAAGCGTATAAGGTTGAAAAACATAATTGCGGATTTGGCTACCCCAAGCGTTTTCTTTTTTTTCCCCTTTTAGAGTATTAAGGGTTTTTTCACGCTCTAAAACTTCCATTTCATATAACTTTGAACGAAGCATCTGATAACAAGCTTCTTTATTTTGTACTTGACTTCGTTGAGTTTGACAAGAAACAACAATTCCTGTAGGGATGTGAGTTAAACGTACAGCAGAATCTGTTTTGTTTACGTGCTGCCCTCCAGCTCCTGAAGATCTAAAAGTATCCACTCTCACATCCTCAGGTTTAATTTCAACTTGAATATCGGTAGTTATTTCTGGGGAAACATCCACTGATGCAAAACTGGTATGCCTCTTAGCATTACTGTCGAAAGGGGAAATGCGCACTAAACGATGTACGCCTTTTTCAGCTTTGCTATAACCATAAGCATAAGAGCCTTGAAAACGCAGAGTAATACTTTTTAAACCAACCACGTCTCCATCGACAAAATCGATAATTTCAATTTTCCATCCCTTCTTAGCCGCCCAGCGTTGGTACATCCTCGACAACATCTGAGCCCAATCACAAGCTTCTGTTCCCCCAGCTCCTGAATTAATCGTCAAATAGCAATCTTTGTTATCCATTTCTCCAGATAACATTCGCTGAACTTCTAAATCTCCCAGCACTTTCTCAATAGAATCTAAATCTCTTAAAAGTTCTTCAATAAAAGATTCTTCATTTAATTCATAGGCTTCAGGAAGTAACTCTTTGCAATTTTCAAATTTTGTTTTAAGTTCCTGATAAGGGACAGTCCAAGCTCGCAAATCGCGGCATTCATTAATAATTAATTGCGCTTGTTCAGAATTATTCCAAAACGAGCTTTCTCCCATTAATGTCTCTAATTCTTTTACCCTAGCTTCCTTCGCAGCCAAGTCAAAGATACCTCCACATGTGAAGAAGACGCTCTTCGATTCCTTTTACCTTCAATTCAGCTTCATTATTCATCTCTACCTCATTTGGAAAAACATTTATCTAGCCAATTAATTTTATTATTCAGTCCCATTAAATTTAAATGATTTTTTATTTTAGTGGTAATAATTAGCATTAACCATTTATAATTCATTAACAGACAAAACATTATAATTTAAATTAAAAATAAATTCATTATTTATTCACTCCCAAAGAAAAAACTTTTGAAAATATTTTCTTCAGAATTGTGGGATTAAAGATCTTGCTTTGTTTATTATTTGTTAGTAAAATTAATGAATAAAGAATTTTTTTATTCTAACAACAAGCACAATTTTTAAAATCTATTAGTATGTATAAAGGAATCGTTCTTGTACTAAGCGCCTGTTTATTATGGGGGCTTATTTTTGTGATTCCAGATTTATTGATTAGTTTTACACCTCTTGAAGTTGCTTTGGGCCGTTATTTTTGTTTTGGTTTTATTTCTTTTATTATCATGCTTTGTCAAGGAATCAACAAATGGCTTGCCATTCCAAAAATGATTTGGATACAAGCTCTAATTTATGCTTTAGTGGTTAATATTTTTTATTATTTTTCACTGATCCTGGGTTCAAGATATTCAAACGCTTCCACAATCACTCTTCTTTTAAGTTTAAGTCCTATCACGCTAGCGCTTTACGGAAACTGGCACCATCAAGAATGCTCTTTTAAACAATTAATTTTGCCAAGTTTGATTGTTATTGTAGGACTTGTTTTAGTCAATTACTCTGCCATTAATAACTTATGCACAACTTCTTGCCATACCTATTTATTCGGTCTCAGTTGCGGAATTTTTTCGCTATTTTCATGGAATTGGTACGTTTTATCCAACGCAAAATTCCTCAAACAGCACCCAGAAATTCCACCCAGTGATTGGGCAACACTCCTTGGGCTAGCAACTCTATTTTGGGTACTGCTTATCATCTCTTTTTCTTTGATTGTCATAGAAAAAAAATCTCTAAACAAATTTTTTGTCTTTGATCGCCCTCTTCAAGAATTTTTAATAGGAAGTTGTATTTTAGGATTTTTTTGTTCCTGGATTGGCGCTTATTTATGGAATAAAGGGAGTCAGGAAATTCCCATGACATTAGCTGGTCAACTAACCATTTTTGAAACAATTTTTGGCTTGATTTATGTCTATTCCTTTCATCGCCGCTTTCCAACTGTTTGGGAAGGAGTGGGAATGATTATTCTCTTATGGGGAACTTTTTTCACTTTGCAAACATTTAAGAAAGGGCAACTAATAGCTCCTACTCATTGAGGCAATTTGGACAATTCCTGAATTGGTTTATTTAATTTAATCTATCCATTAAAAATTTTTAATTTGTCGTTTCAAAGTAAGATTTATCATTTCTGGATTTTCAAATTCTTCAAAAACCGCGATATTTTTTATAACTTTACAAATGCATTTTAACGAGCTATGAATAAAAAGTTTATTGGCCACAACACCCCCATTGTAATTCTAAATTTTTATGAAATTCGATTTCATTACCAAGTCTCGTCCGGTAGTGAGTAAAATTACAAAATTCCATGAGTTGAATTTATTTATTCGAGGCAATCTGATTTAAAATTGTTAAGCAGTAAAAATATGTGAAAGGTTCGAATAAATATCCTTTGTTGTTTTGTGTAGATCCTTAAAATAACTAACCAACTTTATTATCTAAAAATATCTCTTTAACAACTTTCCTAGATTAAATATTTGCAAAATACATTCCTTGACTAAGCAATTCTATTTGCAAAACAGTAGATCTGGAACAAGATTTGATCATCCGTAATTTTTATCAAACCCTAAAAAATTTAAGCTTTCAACTTGATTGAGAGCCTTTCCATCACTTTAGTCAGTAAATTAAGCGAGTAAGATGGCATTGCTTGAATTAAATTCACTTTTTACTCGAATTGTATTTTTTTATTCAGCGAGTTTAGGAAAAAATCACAACGATTCTATTTTCAAAAAATTAAGGAGATTGTAAAAATTTTTTAGTTAAAATTCTGAATTTTGGATTCATACGTAAATTTGAGCATCGTAGATACTTTTTTGTAGGGAGATAAATATCCTTCGTTTAGAGTAAAAAGGCAGCGCAAGCAATCATTTGTTTATTAGCCTGTTTTTTTGTTTTTTCCAAAATTCAGGTTCACAGGAGAATTATCAGTTATGCCACAAGCGACTTTGCCTAAAACATTCCCGGCCTTTTTTTGGTTTTTTTTAAAAAAGCAATGGAAATGGCTTCTATTTGCACAAATATTCAGTTTCGCATGGTCACTTGACCATACGTTGTGGCCTTACGTTATCATGACATTAATCGATACAATTACTAATTTTGCTGGACCACAAGCTGAAGTATGGCACGCTCTAGCGAAACCCATTATTATGGGTATTTCCTTGTGGTTAGGCGTTGAAATTTCTTTCCGTTTAGCTGGCTTTATAATCGCTTACATTGTTCCTAAAATTGAAGCTGATATTAGAATGAGTATGTTCCAATATGTGATGCATCATTCTCATCAATATTTCAGTAGCCATATGGCTGGTTCTATCGCAAATAAAATTGCTGACTTGCCGCAAAGTTTAACTAGACTTCTCACACTGATTGTCCAACTCTTTTTACCTGCTTGCTTAGCTCTAATGATATCAACAACTATGTTTGCATTTATCAACCCATTCTTTGCCCTCATTTTAATTAGTTGGGTGATTATTCATATGGGAATCTGCCTTGCCTTCTCTAAAAAATGTGATGATTATTCAAACACTCATGCAGAATCTCGAACACTTCTTTCAGGAAAAATTATTGATAGCTTATCGAATAATGCGAATATTCGTTTATTTTCAAGAAGCCAATTCGAAGCTAGTTATTTGTCTTTTTTCCAAGAAGATGAGTTAAACAAACATTGGCGATCTTTGTTTTATATGGAGAAAATGAAAATTGCTTTAGGCATTGCTTGTTTTTTGGGTGCTTGCATCGCACTCAACTGGTACATGCTATACAGTTGGCAACAAGGCGAACTCTCCGCAGGTGAAGTTGTTTTCATTTTTAATACAACATGGAACATTACTATCATGGCTTGGTTAGCTGGTTTAGAACTCCCACAAGTTTTTAAAGAAATTGGTATTTGCAAACAAGCTTTAACAGTTATTCAAGATACTCATGATATTATAGATAACCCTCTTGCTGAGCAGCTTACCATCCATCAAGGAAAAATTATCTTCGATAATGTGACATTTCGTTACCAAAAGCAACAAAGCCTCTTTCAAAACATGAATATTACGATCGAAGCTGGCCAAAAGGTAGGTCTTGTTGGATTTTCAGGATCGGGTAAAACAACCTTTATCAATCTCATTCTAAGAAATTACGATATTGAAAGCGGACGTATACTCATCGATAATCAAGACATTTCTAAAGTCACTCAAGCTTCACTTAGGGAGCAAATCTCAATTATTCCACAAGACCCTACTCTTTTTCATCGCTCATTAATAGATAATATTCGTTATGCAAGACCAGATGCAACAGATGAAGAGGTCATTGAAGCTTCTAAACAAGCTCATTGCCATGAATTTATTTTGAAGCTTCCCGATAAATATCAGACACTCGTCGGAGAAAGAGGCTCAAAATTATCTGGGGGTCAACGCCAAAGAATTGCAATTGCTCGCGCGATTTTAAAAAATGCTCCTATTTTAATTTTAGACGAAGCCACTTCAGCTTTAGATTCTGTCACAGAAAGAAACATTCAAGAAGGACTAGAATTTTTAATGAAGGATCACACAAGTCTTGTGATTGCTCATCGCTTATCAACATTGTCGGGTATGGATCGTATCCTAGTTTTTAAAGAAGGAAAAATTATTGAAGATGGCACCCACGAAGAGCTTATTCAAGCGAACCAACATTACGCGAATATGTGGGAGATGCAAGTAGGAGGCTTCTTAATAGACAATTACGATGAGCTAGAAGATGAAGAAAGTGAAATAGATTCGTCAGTTTATTAATAACTTGGACAATTGTTCAGGTTATTAAAACCCGTTCTAAATCCTTCAAACCTTCTATAGTTTCAATTTCGATGGATAAACAAATTAATTGATCTGTCATTCTTAATGTTTTCCTCTTTTTAAGGAATGAACACATGTGTCATTGAAGTGAAATATTCAATTAAACTTTCCACTAAGCAAGTAATCGATAACGTTTTAACATAGCTATAATCTCTTCTAATAAACCTTTTAATTGAATAAAAATTCCTTCGTCCAAAGCCTCTCATTTGTTTTCCTTGGCAAAATGGTTATGAAAAAGACACTCTCAAAAAGAGTCATTTTTTTAATAAAAAATTCAAGTAAGGTTCTTTCTTGTTCATTCAAGGAGGTTTATATGGTTGCTCTAAAAGCTGGAACAAAAGTGCCTTCCTTAACTCCTTACAGGGCCTAATTACTTACTACCTCTTTATGAATTTGTAGAAAACTTCTTAAATTTTTGCCCTTTATCCTCCCTAATTGAAGCCCTGCTCTGCAGCAATCAATTAACGTTATATAATGGAAGTTATAGAGAAATTTGTTCCCATTTAGCCTTTTTCCACAAAAAAAATTAGGTTTTCCATTATTGTCAGATTTTGAGCCAAAAAAGGGATGTTTAAGGCACATAGAGTATTTCGAAATAAAAAAGGAGTATCTAAGAAAGCTCTTTTTGTCATCAATGGAAAAGGAATTATTCTCTGAAGCGACGTTTCTCCAATCGATATTAACCCTAGAAACTGAGGAAATTTTAAAATCTTTAAAAAAAATTGTCTATCAAAGGAGATCATTGATGCCTCAATTATCTACACCCATTTCTGAAAAAGATCATATTTTAGGCAATCTAAATGCACCTGTAGTATTGGTAGAATACGGGGATTATCAGTGCAAAACATGCGCCTTAACTCATCCCATTGTCAAGCAACTCTTAAAAGAAATGCGCGGACAATTATGTTTTGCATTTCGCCATTTCCCACTTAAAAACTCTCATCCATTAGCATTTATTGCTTCTCAAGCGGCAGAAGCGGCAGCATTGCAAAATAAATTTTGGCAGATGCATGAATGTCTTTATCATCATCACCATGCTTTAATTTTAGAAGCTTTTCCAAGTTATGCCGAAGAAATTCAATTGAATATCACATTGTTTAATGAAAACTTACAAAATCCTTCTCTCATTTCTTGTATTGAAGAAAATTTTTGTAGCGGTTTAGATAGTGGTGTTAATGGAACACCTTGTTTTTTTATCAATAAAGAACGTTATGATGGGGATCGATCTTATGATACTTTATTGTCCGCTCTAAAAAACGCTGTCAACTGATATAAATCGATGAGGATTTACTTTCAATTTTTAGAAAGCCAACATGTGCCATTAATTTATGCTTGGTTTCAAACCCCGCATATTAAAAAATGGTACGGATCGGAACAAGAATGGACAATTGAAGCAATTGGAAAAAAATATAACCCTCATCGACTACAAGCCAATAAAATTGCTGCCTTCATCATTTATTACAAACAAATTCCAATAGGTTATATCCAAAAGTATTCTGTTAGCGATTATCCCTGGGAAGAGCTTGATTTGTCTAAACTTGCTTCTAAATTAGCAGGAATAGATCTATTTATTGGAAACCCCGCCTACCTTTATCAAGGTTTCGGGCAGCTTATTTTAGAACAATTTTTAACCCAACAGGTTCAACCTTACTTTCAAGAATGTTTAGTGGATCCTCGTTATGATAATTATGCTGCTATTCGCTGTTATGAAAAAGTCGGTTTTGAATTTTATCAAACTGTACTTTGTGGCCGGGAAGCACTTTACATAATGAAAAAAAATTTAACGCATCATTTGGTAGGGACAACAAAGAGTTAAATATAAGTAACTCAATCACCTACACCTACAATTGCCCCAGAATATCTGGTGGCAATCATAGATTTTATTCAAATTAATGAAGAAGTTCTTGAATTTCTTTTTTAAGCTTTTCTTTTATAATAGGATCTTGCAAATTTCCTTGAGAATCAAACGCTTGATGAGCATTTGACAAAGCCACTTGTTCAGACACAACTTTTCCCCCTACACCTTCAATCACTGCACGCAAATGATCAAGAGCATGTGAACCCCCACTAGGTGATGGAGAAGCACTCAAAATAGCAAATTTCTTACCGGCAAAAGCATCACGAGATGGCTTCCCTTGTTCGTTTCGTGTTACCCAGTCAATGGCGTTTTTTAGAACACCGGATAAAGAACCATTATATTCTGGAGTTGAAATAATAATTGCCTGGCTTTCCATCATCAGCTGACGCAATTTTTTAGCATTTTCTGGTAAACCTTTCGCGTTTTCTAAATCTCCATCATAAAATGGAATAGAATAATCGCGAAGATCAATGATTTGAACCTTCGCTCCCATTTCTTCGGCTATTTTAGCCGCTTGGTGCACGAACTTTTTATTCAGAGAATCTATTTGCGTGCTTCCCGAGAATGCCAGAACTTTCAATTCTGCTGCTAAAGGACTAGTTAAAACTAAACCTATGCATAACATCCATTTTAACATGACTCACCTCGATTTAAATATTTTATATTTTAGACATAGCAATTTACAGAGAATTAAAATAATGTCACATTAAAAATTTACTTAATATGATTTTTTTACCTATTAATTTACTTTTATGCTTTGATAAAAACTTTTATTGATTTCTTGAATGCTCAATGCTTAGATGGGTGACAAAAGCAATCTATTGTGTGATCATTAACCAATCCACAAGCTTGCATATGAGCATACATGATTGTTGCTCCAACAAATTTAAAGCCCCTTTTTTTCAAATCTTTACTAAGAGCTAAAGATTCTTTTGTTTCCGCAGGTACCTGCCTAATCGTTTCCCATTGATTCTGGATGGGTTTTCCGTTTACAAATTGCCAAATATAGGTATTAAAGCTTCCAAATTCTTCTTGTACCTTTAAAAAGTATTTCGCGTTTGCAATTGTTGACTCAATTTTTAATCGATTACGAATAATGCCCGGATGCAAAAGTAACTCATTTTTTTTCTGCTCATCGTAGGTGGCAACGATATGAGGATCGAAAGAGGCGAAGGCTTGCCGATAATTTTCACGTCGTTGAAGAACCGTCTGCCAACTTAATCCTGCTTGAGCTCCTTCTAAAATTAAAAATTCAAAGTGTTTATGATCATCATGAACCGGAATTCCCCATTCTTCGTCATGATAAGCAACATACAAAGGGTTGTTTAATTGCACCCAATCACAGCGTTTAAGCATATAAAAGACCTGATTAAAAATTAAGATGTGGAATAAAAATAACGAAGAAAACTCTTCCTGTCAATCTAGGGTTAAAACATACTTATAAGTTAATTTAGTTCCCATATTTAAATTAAATAAATTTATCCCTTAATTTATTCTTTCAATCCTTGAAATAGATTTTTAATTAGTTAAACTTAATAGATTCGAATAAATTTATTCGAATCATTGAGTAAGAATTTAATAATAGACGTATTTTAACCTAGGCAAATTTTTCAAAGTTTATGAATAATTTTACGTTCAAATCATAAAAAATGTATTGTTTTTTGTTTGCCAATGATACTCTCTACAATGTTTTGAAATTTAATGCTCTCTTTGATGCAAGATCTGATAAATGTAGCATTCATATCGTTTGTAGTTATCGTTTCCTCTTTTTTTCTTGCCTTGAAGTTACAAGAAAACGCATTTTCCATTGAATCTTTACATAGAAATTTCATAGGTTACATAAAAATTTTCCTTAGGCATGTAGTCCTCTTCCTTTTTAAAATCTGATATATTTTAACTTTTTTAAAACTATCGTTGCGTAAAATAATTTAATTTTTTAAGTTCCAAAATTTACAAATAACACATTTTGTAAACTAAAACTTTTTTAATTTATTATAAGCAACCTATAGCGCTCAATAAATTTTAAAAAAAAGAATTAACTTAGGATGAGCTTGAACATTTATTGAAATCTATCCATTAATGGCAAATGTTAGGATCGTTGCTACCTAAAGGTAGAGATGCGAAACAAAGAATATCCCTATGCGCCATAAAAAAATTTGTCATACCGCTTTTTGGATATCCATATCTTTGGTTAACTTTTATAGTATTTTTTTAAATTTTAAATTGATTGAGTTATTTTTTTTGATAGTATCTTTTCAACGTGAATTTTTGTTAAACCAAAGGATAGCCACCAAGTCATGCAAAGTACTCATCCTATCTCGCCCCAACCTTTTAGTGAACAACCAGCAATATTCCGATATTTAGCTAGTCTTGATGCGATTACAGTAGCGATTACAGAGAACAAATACCCTAAAGCTATCGAAAATTTTAACGTTTTCATGGCCTATTTGCCATCTCATATTGAAAGAGAAGTGCTGAAAAAGGCTTTTGAGTGCCTCTTCACACTTATTCCTATTATTGAGGCACCTCAAGAGATAGAAGAAAGCATACGTCTCTTGCTCAATTTAGCGGTAGATCCGTGTTTTGCAGAAGATCAACAGCGATTAGCTAGCGAACTGGCCAAGTGGCACTACAAAAAAGGAAAACAAGAAAAGCAAGAGGATAGACAATTTAAATATTTCATGGATGCCATTCACTATGTAGGAAAGGCTCAGATCATTTCAGAGACTTCCGCAGACCTTCAACGCTTAGCTTCGCGCCTTTTTAAAGTTGCTTTAACTTCCCTCGCCGTTTTTAAGCAACGCTTAGAACTAGCAGTGGGGAAAAACGATAGCCAGCAAGTGATACAACTCGTCACCAATCTTGAAACGCGCTTTGAACCGATCTGCTGCGAGGGTGAAAAGCATGCTTTGATTAAATTATTCTATAAACAAGTGCGTACAGTTGTTTCGCATACGTTAAGGACACGGGGGCTAGAACGAATAGAGTCAAGTGGGCTACGTAACCTAGATGAAACAATGCGCCATTACTTAACAAGTGACCCTCTTCCCGCTGATTGTTTTATCACAACTACATATCGAGAGAAATTAAAGTCTTATCGCGAAAATTTTCGCGCGTTGTATCAGACAATCGACCTGCAAAAATTTACGATTGAAGAGGTACGTGCTTTTAAAAAAAAAGTTTCGACGGACTTGATTAAGTTATTGCATGCTTTAATTGATGATGCCATTGCCATTTTAGGAGATCCTCCGTGTTCGTACGATTTGCGAGCAATGGGATCTCTAGCCAAAGAAGAGATCTGTCCCTACTCCGATTTAGAATGGTGCATTCTCATTGAAAAGATAGAGCATCGATCCTACTTTGTAAAATTAGCTCGCCTGTTAGAACTACAAATAATAGGCTTAGGAGAAGATCCCGCAAAAGGATTACCCGTTTTTACTTGCATTGGGGTTAAACACCGCTCCGGTTTGCATATCGACTCCGGCGGCAACCCAGCCATCGACATTGATCTTATCAACACACCCGATGGATTGGCTCAGATGCAAAAAATGGAAGAATATCCTTCTAATTCGCATAGTAATACGTTGCGCAAGACCATTTCCTTTCACCAAAATGGCCTAGAACTCTGTGACAGTTATCAAAAGAAAATGAGCGCTTATCTCGATAAAAAGTTGCCACAAACAAAAGAAATCAGACGCAAGAGCCAGGCTTTGCAGCTGCTGACAGATCGACTAGAGACATATGAAGAGATGTGGCATGATCCTTTTCAAGGCCAGGTCATTGATCTAAAAAAACATTACTCGGAGCTGCTCAATCATTTTTTAAATGATTTATCGCTTTATTTTGACATTGAAGGATCCAATACACTCGATCTTATCGACAATCTCGTGAAAGAGAAATACCTTACATCTGAAAGTGGCTTCTTATTGCAAGAAGCGGTCGCAGCCGTTTATCTAAAAAGAGTGGGTCTCCATTTTAAGCATAAAGAACAAAAAGAAGAGGTTAGCCTAGAAGAGCTGGGTAGTGAAAGAGAGATCTTTGAAAAGGTTTATTGGCTTGTGCTGCGCCCTCTTTACCGCAAATTAAAGCATGGCATCTCTAAACTGGACTCCGATTTTCAATATATTGACCTTTTTCAAGGAACGTATTATGACGAGGAGTTGCAACCTGGTGAAGTAGAAAATCTCAAACCCTGGATGACGCATTTCGTGCATCATCTCGTTTCCAGGCAACGAGCTAACGCGCTTGATCCGGATCAGGCTTGGCTTTGGCATGAAGCTTACTACCAAAGACTGTCACACATGACCTTTGCAGAACCTTTAAGAGAAATCTATCTTAATGTTTTGAATAGCTATCCGGAAGAGGGAAACTTGGCTGCCTTAAGCGCCCATCTGGCCTCTATCCCCAATCCCAATGGGGTTAGGCAAAGCCAGCGCTTAGAAGAAGAACAATTTCAACAAGCAATTCTCACCATGACGACTGGCCAACCGGATCCAGACAATCCCTTCCAAGTCAAGATCCGCTGCCCGGCAGTGCCACATGCTCGGTATCTCAACCAGGCCATGTGTGAACAAATCTTAGAAGTAACGGGCAATCTCAAACGACAATACAAAAATAGCGCTCACCCCGTGGCGAGTGCCTCCTATGGCGGCTACCAGCTGCACTTTAAACAAAAACCAACCCATCCTTTGCTGGAATATGCTATCCATGCGCTGACGGCACGCATTGCGGGGCACTTAAGCCCTCCGACGCAGCTAGCCCGCTTCGAGGTCGACATCAAAGGAAAAAAACGGATCTATCCCGTCTTAATTTCCAAAACCATTCAGGGGCAAACGTTAGAAAACGCCAACCAGCTAGATGTCAAGCAACTGACCTGGGCTTGTCTGTGCGCCTTATTGACCCGTCCAGGCGATGGGCGGTTTCCCAACTACGTCGTTGAAGAAGGGACACGACGCATTTTCTGCGTCGATAATGATATTTCTTTTGTCGAAGCTGTCATTCACTATTATTTCGGACATAAAGTGCAGTTTTCTTCCGCTCTTTTTTGCCTGGATGCTAAATACCATTTAGACCCTGAAGTGTTAGAGGCTTTTATTCATTTGAAGCCCAACCTCATCCTCAATAGTTGGCTCGAGGATTTAATCCAAAAAGATGAAAGCTACCGCACTCTTCAGCTCTTTACCCCAGAAGAGGAAAAACGTTTATATGAGGAAGATTTGGAAGATCGCTTTAAGGGAACGCTTCTTTTGCGCAGCGGCACAGTGACAAATGTACTCGTGCAATTTTACCATCTGCAAGACGGCTTGCGTCAAGCCTTAAAAGCAAAGAAGAACCTCACCCCTCTCGATCTTTTATCCTATCTCGTCTCCTTACGGGGCAGTCAAATGCAAACCTTGGACCGCTGGGTATATCCCAAATATAAACAAGCCGTCGCGAGCAGTTTAACGCCCAAACAAAGATTACAAAACGCCATCGACCGCCAAGTAGACATTTCTCTCACTTCCGCCCAAGCCGACGCAGCCAGCTTTGGCAAGCCCCCGACGTTTGAAGAAATTCAACAGCGCGAAGAATACTCTCCCGAAAAAGCCCAAAGCGAGCTTTTTGCGTTTACCTTAAATCGATGCGCTTCCTATGTTCTGTTTGGCGAAAACCAAGAAGAAGAGTGGATTGAAGCTGATTTTAAAGAGATGGTCAAAAGGAAAATACCTGATCGCGTCAAAGGGAAAGCACCTGATCGCGAAAGGCAACGTCTTGTGTTAAATGCCTTAATCTTTTTAATGAAAAATAAAAATTTTAAACCGCACAAGGTGACGTTGATGAACTGTGCTGTTTTAGATCATGCCACGTTAAAACCTTTTTTGCATAAGGACCTTACCTATTTAAATGTAAGTGGCTGCCCACTCATTAAAGAAGAGGCCATTCAGGAAATCGAAAAGCGCTCCCCTAACCTTAAACAACTTTATTTAAACCGTTGCGCGCAGCTGCGCGCGTTTGAAAAACCACGCTTTCCCCTTGCACCAACCTATTTGCAGTTTGCCAAATTAGAAGAATTACAACTTAAGAGGTGTGTAGCACTTGCCTCGATTTATTTAGATGCTCCTCTTTTGCATACTCTAAAAGCCGATAAAAATCCCCATTTAAAAACGCTTTTTTTCAAAACAAGTACCCCATATCTCAAAGGAAGCTTTACAAGTTGTCCGGCTTTAAATTTAGAGACGGCCACAAAAGAAGGAGTGGGGAGAATTTTAAAAAAAATAAAAAATCCAAAAATTGACCCCACACTATTAATTCGAATTTATATGAATGATCCTAAGCTCAACTGGCTTGACTTTTTTGACATGGGAATAAGCGATAAGGAAGCGGAAGTTATTGCTAATGGACTTGCTTACAATACTACCCTTAAGATACTCAGCCTTTGTGATAATCAAATAAGCGATAAGGGATTGCGAGCTTTTGTTCGGATTCTTGCTTCTAATACTACTCTTAAAGAACTCAACCTTAGTGCTAACAAAATAAACTGTGAAGGAGCAGTGGATTTTGCTCTCGCTCTTGCTTCTAATACTGCTCTTGAATCACTCATCTTTAGGTTTAACAAAATAGGATACGAAGGAGCAGTGAATTTTGCTCAGGCTCTTGCTTCCAATACTACCCTTAAGTTTCTAAACCTTGAATATAACGAAATAAGCAATAAGGGAGCAAAAGTAATTGCTCAAGCTCTTACTTCTAATACCGCTCTTAAGAAGCTTGACCTTAGTAGTAACCAAATAAGCGATAAGGGAGCACAAGCTCTTGCTCCCGTTCTTGCTTCTAACCCTGCCCTTGAATTAATTCACATTGGAAATAACCAAATAAGCGATAAGGGAGCAAAAGTAATTGCTCAAGCTCTTGCTTCCAATACTACTCTTAAAATAATCTATCTTAACAGTAATAAAATAAGCGATGAGGGATCGGTAGCCTTTGCTCAGGTTCTTGCTTCCAATACGGCTCTTAGAGAACTCCATCTCAACAATAACCGAATAAGCGATAAGGGAGCAGAAGTAATTGCTCAAGCTCTTGCTTCTAATACCGCTCTTAAGAAGCTTGACCTTAGTAGTAACCAAATAAGCGATAAGGGAGCAGAGGTAATTGCTCAGACTCTTGCTTCCAATACAGCTCTTATGGAACTTTCTCTTAACGAAAACCAAATCAGTGATAAAGGCATGGAAGCCCTTGCTCGCGCTCTTCCTTTCAATACGGCTCTGAAGACACTCTTTCTTAATGGTAACCAAATCAGCAATAAAGGAATAAAAGTTCTTGCTAAGGTTCTTGCTTCCAATACAGTTCTTATGGGACTCTCTCTTAACGGAAACCAAATCAGTGATAAAGGCATGGAAGCGCTTGCTCAGACTCTTGCTTCCAATACAGTTCTTATGGGACTCTCTCTTAACGGAAACCAAATCAGTGATAAAGGCATGGAAGCGCTTGCTCAGACTCTTGCTTCCAATACAGCTCTTATGGAACTTTCTCTTAACGGAAACCAAATCAGTGATAAAGGCATGGAAGCCCTTGCGCGCGCTCTTGCTTCCAATACTACTCTTAATACACTCTTTCTTAATGGTAACCAAACCAGCGATAAAGGAATAAAAGTTCTTGCTAAGGTTCTTGCTTCTAATACCGCTCTTAAGAGGTTCTGGTGTAACTTTAATTTAATTCAGAATAGTATATACATGACGTAGTAAATCTGCCAGCTGAAGAAGAAGTTAAGCCGCTATTTGGTTTTAGAAGATTTGAAGCTCAATTTTCTATAAAACCTGCAGCAGTAGTGAGAGTTGGAAAAAAAGGATAAACAAAGATTAAAACAAAATATTCAGGAAATAGAAACAAAGCTTAAAGATTACCTAGAGCAGAAAAAATACTTAGAATGGGATCTTGAGATAATGATTTTAATTAGAGAAGAATTAGAAAAAATTCACAACGAAGAACAAAGGTATATAATACATCTTGAGGTAATTCAGAGTTCGTATGCTTGATAATAGAAATACTTTACTTAAGTTTCCGACTTTTGCTTTTTGAATTTGCAAGCTTTTATTGGTAGCCTTCTCTTTTGTCTCTTTAACACTAAAAAATAAGGATGCACTTTTTTAAGTTGATTTGCTTTCCAATAATGTCGTTGAAAAAGGGACGCAACGCATTTTCTTGATAAATAACGCTATTTCTTTTGTAGAACCCGTTATATCCACTATTGTTTCGGACATAAAGTGCATTTTTCTTCCATTCTTTTTTTCCTCTAATTCCCCAATAGTGGATCTATAAAAAAATCATTTAATTGTTTCTACAGACAGCGAAATTGATTTTTTACTATTTATTACCTACCCACTTTGCGCGGTAATTGATTATCCATGGGAAGCTTCTATAAAGCGATGATTTTCATTTTTTCCAGACAGCTGCCCACCCAATTTTTTCGTAGCAAAAATCGAAATTCCAATCATTATAATGGATACAATTCCAATTAATAAAATATGTTCGGAAGCAATTCCAAAGGCAATAAGAAGAAATTGATAAAAACAAGAAGCACCAGATTTTCCCAAACGAGAGCCAATGCTATCAATTACAGATTTAGCATACGTTCTTTTTTCTTTTTCAATAGAAAGAAAAGCTATTTCTTTACTAGTATCAAAAATTGTGTACTTCGCAGACATGCTAAAAACGTAGCAAATAGATCCTAGTGTCACTATCAATTGAGTTGGGGAAAACTGAAAAAAAGAAGCAACTTCCGCTAACAGCTCTTTAGGCATAAGAAGCGATGAAAAAAAAGCAGAGCTTGTGATTAATAAACACAAAGGCGTTGTGAGGGCAATTTGTGTCCAAGTAAACTTTCTAAAAATCCAGCTTGATAACAAGGCTATACAGACAGCGCCAGTCCCAATTAAAGAAGTCAATTGATTAATATAAGCATTGTAGGCTTGAGGTGTCGGGTGTAGTTGCCTAATATTTTCTTTCCAAATAACTTCAATTAGATTCGTTGTCAGTCCAAATCCCACCACCAATACAGCTATACAAAGTAAGGGACCTGTTCTTAAAACATCCATAACATTATCTTTGAAAGAAGAGGGAGCTATTTGTTTTTTTTCTTTTTGTTTAATTGCCGAAAAATCCGTTGTAAGAGCCAGCCGTCTATTAATAATCATAATTAAAAGGCCGCAAACACAGACAATACCAATCATCCATTGCAGGATTCTTTCCCATGACATGAAATCAGACAAATGTTGACATAAGAAATGAGAGAGCTGACCGGAAATAATTCCTGCCATATTTCCAACGAACATACAGAGGGGGTAAAATTTTTTGGCTTCTACTAAAGAAGTCGTATCACTCACATAACCCCAAAAAAGGATAGATAGAATGAGCATCGACCATAATTCTGCCGTTAAATAAAATAGAGTGTAATGCCAATAGCTTACCATGGCAACAAACCCTTTCGCTCCAACAGGTAAAATGATATGTAAATAATCTGCAACATTTTCTAAATAAAAAAACTTGCGGAATGGATATAATACAAAAGCAAAGAAAAGATAGTTAACTAGTAAGAAAGAGCTAAAAATATAAAATGTTTTTTCTCTTCCAAATTTATTATAAAATTTAGCAAAAAAATAACTAGCACAAATGGCAAGAGGAAGCATTCCCCAAATTTTAATAAAAGGAATGATCTCTGCACCTGCATCACTTGCTGTGATAACAATCGTATCTTTGAGATCTTTTAATGTATGATAAACAATGATAATTAGAAAAAATTGAAATAGGATCAAACTACGCTTTTTTAAAATTAATAAGGTAGAAGATACAGAATTTTGTTGATTTTTCATGGACTTTTTTTTTTGCAAAAAATTTCGCAAAAGAAAAAGTTGTTTGAGAGTGAATTTAAGTGAAATGCAATAACAATAAATTTATTTTTTTTATCGTTCGCAAATCATCAATATATTACGGTATTTCTTATTTATAAGCAACTAGGCAACACAACTACTGTATTCGCCTTTTTTTATTGGTTTACGAATC
Source organism: Candidatus Protochlamydia sp. R18 (assembly GCF_000648255.1). Taxonomy (NCBI): domain Bacteria; kingdom Pseudomonadati; phylum Chlamydiota; class Chlamydiia; order Parachlamydiales; family Parachlamydiaceae; genus Candidatus Protochlamydia; species Candidatus Protochlamydia sp. R18. Next base: position 26,917 of record NZ_BASL01000657.1, read on the forward strand.
CCTCATCTTATAAATAATTGTTCCACTCCTCTTCTTTAAATCCTATTAACCCAAATCCTTCTCCTAAAACAAATGGTCGTTTCACAAGCATTCCATACTGCGATAAAAGAAGCAAAGCATCTTCCTCAGTAAGAGAGGGCATTTTTTCTGCGATTTGTAATTCTCGATAAAGTTTTCCCGACGTGTTGAATAACTTTTTTAAATTTCCGTTTTGATAATGGAACATTGTTTGTATCTCTTGCAGAGAAGGAGCTTGCTCAAGAATTTCTTTGCAAGTAAAAGAGAGTTTCTTTTGCTTCAAAAAACGGATGGCTTGTTGGCAGGTTGAACATTTGGAATAAATATAAATTATCATAAGTTAAACTTTACTCATTCATTTTTTTAATATATTAAAAACTTTCTTAATCATGAATGACTAATCAATCACAAACTCAAAAGCGAACTACACTCTTGGCTACAGGCAAAGGTTTCTAAGGATTACTCTTAGGCCATCCAATCCGAGGGTCGAAATTTTTCATGCCTGCGAATGAACAAGTTCAAAAATTAGTTTTTCTCTTCAGAGCAAAACTAACATCAGGTTCTGCTACGCAGCTTTGCGTTGCGCAAGTAATTCATTGTAAAACCATCTGAATTAAAGTGCTCTGGCCTATTTTTTCGAGCATAATCTGAATTAAAAAGGTTTTTTAATGATCATGATATATTTCGTCCTATGAATACGTCAACAGAAAGTAAATATTTGATTAATCTATTTATGATTAAAAAATCTTCCTTACATCTTTTATGGCTTGATTTGCATTATTTTTATACTCTAGATTATTTGGATCGAATACAACGAATATACCCGTGTGCGCATGCTTAGAAAAATCCTCTACTAGCAAAGTAGTTTTCAGAATTTGTGAAAGCGTTAACGAATGAGTTTTTAGCTCTAAGAATTTCATGAAACGTTTCAATGGCCCTATTTACTCATTTTCTTATCTGTTAAAGGAATATCTATATAAGGCTAGCAATAGGAATGAAAATCACCCTTTCATCCTAATGCAAAATTGGTTGAGAAAAGAAAAAAATTTGAACTCTTTTTTTCCCACACGTATGGTATTAGCAACGATTAATTTTGAGGGACTGGCTCATAGATAGGCGTGATCTTGGCAATCCAAGAGATTTCTTTCACTGAAATTATTTTCTTCATATCCAAGAAAACAACAAATTCGTTTTTTTATTTATCCTTTTCTTTGTCAAACCAACCGAAGCTTTGCTATTCAAAAAAATACCGAAAAGTAACCGTACCATTTTGAATCACCCTCAGTTAGGACTATTGCTTTCCAATAAATTTTTGTTACTAGAAAGCTATTTATATAATAAATTCACCTAGTTTCTAATATTAATTTTGAGTTTCTTCTATCCATCTCTATTTAAAATCATAATTATTTTTAGTTTTAATTAATTAAAAATAAGTCATTTAAATTTAATAATATTAATTTATATTTTAATTTTCATTAATATTATATTTTTTAAATTAGTTTTAATTTTATAATTAATTATATAAACACTTTTTAATAAAAGTTTAATTATGAATAGAGATACCACATTAATTAATGAAAGTTTAATAGACGAGTTAATGAAACAAGATGACGGTGTAAATCTCAACTCGCCTTTTCCTATTGCGAGTCAATTAGAAGCTCGCCGCAATTACTATGCTCAAATCATCGAATTGAGCTGGTTCAAAGAAAGAATTAAAACAGGCATAGAAGTTTTAATAGATGAAAATGAAGATTTCATGAATGTTAATTCGACAGAGCAAATATTTGGCACAACCATCCCTCCTTCCAAGGTAAACCATCATGCCATTTTTGCCATTGGTAAACGGCATCTTGAAACGGATCATTTTCAAACAAGTGCCGCCATTTTTACTGTATTAGCTATGCTAAAACCCTTAATTCCAACTTATTGGTTTTGCTTAGGGTCATCGGAACAGAATTGTGGAAATTATGAACGTGCGATTCGCAGCTTTAAAACTGCGCACGATCTTGATAAAAATGATCTGTTTTCTAGCCTTCTCGAAATAGAATGTTGGCTAGAACTAGGCTATGATCAGGAAGCTTTACTACGATTCGAAAATATTGATAAACAGCTTCGAGACAGCTCCAAACTCTCCGCAAATCAAGCTATATCTTTACAAGCTCTAAAGCAGAAATTAGAGCGAAAGATTCAGCAAATGAAAAATAAAAAAAAACTCATGTAATTGGGAGAAAAACATGCAACAAGATGTAAGTGGTAGCCAGCACGTATCGTCTTTGTCATTGGGTGCATTTCCCTATACATCCTTCATCGATGAGTCTGATTTCGAGGAAATATCTCCACATAGAAACCTTGAAAATATACTTAGCACCGTGCCAGATTATGATGAAGCAGAATATTTGCATCCCTTAATATTTCGCATCGCAGCAGAACATTTACCATTAATTCCAAGAGATTTTTCTCCAGAAGAAGCTTATGAGTTATTAGAAAAATTATTTATAGATGTGAATTCACAAGATCTAGGAATAGAATTAAATTTCAATGATTTAAAAGAAATTCTTCTCAAGAATCCAATAGATAATGACTCATTTGAGGCAGAAATTGTGTTAACTTATGAGACCTTATTTGCACTAGCTGAAATTCAAATTCAAACAAACTATTTCTTGTCTTCACATGCACTTACTCCAGAATCATCCCAAAGTATCCTTGGCCAGGTCTTTACTGAAGCCACAATTGACATAAAAGCAAGCAAAAAAACTGCAAATAATGAAAAATTGATCCTTGCCCATATGGGAGCAGATCCCCAAAAAAACGACTATCAAGCAAAACTAGACATTTTAGCTCAATATTATAAGGAAAATCCAAAACAAGCTATTAAGCAATTTAAAAAACAAAAAAAAACGCTTATTAAGCTAAATGAGATGATGAGAGAACACTATTCTGTAAAGAACATTAACCTTTTAGGAAAAGAAACTCTTAATCGTATGTTATTATCTAATCCTGAATTTACAAAATTTTTACAAGATCCAGATTTAATCAAAGCCATTATTGCAATGGAAGTCATTGGCAATATGAAAACTACAAATTCTAAAGAGGAAGAAGCACAGAGCAACGCTGGGGATATTAATAAGCTCTACATTGGTTTTTCCACAACGATTAGCACCGTGGTGCGCTTTTGCCTGCAATCACATCCCAATTCTTTATACCTCATTGTCCCCAACGGTCAAAAACTTGATCCTAATTATCTCAAAAAAGATGAAATGACGAGAAAGAATTTATTAAAGATGACACAAGCTGTACATAAAACAACTCCAAAGAAAGTTCCTTCTTCTAATCATCTTTTAAAAGCTAGTTGCTTTGATACAGGCTACCAACCACAAGATTGGAATAACGATCTTTTTAAAGAGTTTTCTACATTTTGCACTACTTTAAAACAAAAAACTTCTGTTGAATTGAAGAAATTCGCAGAGACAAGAAAAGATTTAAGCGGATGGGTTGAAAGACAAGGCCCTGAAGAGTGTAAAGCAGGGATGAAGCTACTATTTGAGCAATCTGGTATCTCAGAAGAAATGGAATTAAAAGAGGTTGTTAAACGGTTAGCTGATTCACCTGCATGGATCCAACCTTTGATTGCTCATTTATGTTTAGATCGTTTGCATTTTGGTGCTATCATGATGCTTGGTGATAACGAAAACATGCTCATTCAGCTAGCAGATCAAAAGATTAGCTGTGCTGACTTGTTTTTGGCTGTCGCTGAATATTTACATCACGAGGGTGTAAATAAAGATAACGCCATTGCTGCTGAAGCCCTTTTTTCTCGAATGGCCCTTGTGAAAGATTATGGAATAGAGGAATTAGGCTGGTATGAGTTTATTCCCACCAAAAGTCCAATTCTTCAAGAAATAGAAGACAAGTTTGGTCCTACTACTACGAAAAATTATTTTGAAATGATCTTTTCTTTAAATAGTCAACTAAAAGGGCTTACTTCAAAATATGGAACACTGGAGAAAATCGTAGAGGCAAACGATAAAGAACTCGCTAAACGTTTGATGTTGCTACAAGGGCTACTGGCATCCAATCCAGAAAGAATTATTCAAGCAATCCACAAATATCACCAAAATCCCATGTTTCAATATATGGGCCCTTTAAAATTTATTTCATTTCTTGCTCAAAGCCATGCAAATCTTCCAGAAGAAAAAAATGTTCATGGACTCACTTCTCGTCAACGTGTTGCTTTATATGGATATACGACCGGTGATTATGCCACCATTAATCCTGCGATGAGAAAAGCAAAAGAAGGCAAAATAGAGGATCCTGGGTTAGCAGCTTATGTTTCTGATGCATTGAAAGGAATGTTGAAGCTTCCTGATTTTCAATCAGAGGAAAATCCTGTTTATCTAGAACGATCTATTTTTACGGAACCTTCAGATAACCCTCTTTGGGGACAACAAACATTCATAAAAAACAAAGTTTTTAAAGATTTTGCTTTTGTCAGTACAACTCTTAAGTCGAATGTGAAAGGTGCGTGGAACTTAACTTACACAAGTACAAAAGGTGCAAAAGATGTAGGTCGTTATTCTGCATGGCCTGGTGAAAACGAAATACTTATTCTTCCGGGAATTGAGTATATTGTTGAGGATGTGGATAAAAACAACGTTACTTTAAAACTCAAAGAAGATTAAATTGGCATTGCGCATTTGTGAACTTTACTTTAATTTCTGTCTAAATTTCTATTCCATTTAGGAGCTAAAAACTTACTTAAAGCTTAACCTTTGACAGATGCTAAGATTTTTAAGAGAAAACCCGTTTACGCTCTCTTAAGATCTTAGCTTCTTAACTTATGCAGTCACGATATGACAACGGTTAAACATGTGGCGTAAGGATTGTATGGTCTCCAACTCCGCATTTTTAATAATCACCTTCCCTAGGTTTGGACAATTTTCTAAAACCGCCAGATTTTTTAAAAGAACACACCCCGTTAGGTCAATCGTTTTCAACTGCTTAAAAGAAGTGCCTACTTCTCCAATACTTTCTAATGCTAGGCAACCACTTAAATTTAAATGCTTAATATGCGTCAATTTTGAAGCTCCTCCTAAACTATAAAATTTGGGAGCATTTGTAAGGGTTAAGCGTGAAAGGTTAACAAGATTGGTAAATGGACTCAAAGATTGAATTTTGGCTTGATCCACCTCAAACTCATAAAAATCTCGAGATACGAGCTTAAATAACTTTATCAACTGATCATTGTTTAATTCACAAACTTTGCGATTGCCTATAATTTTCACACAATGCTGAAGGATAGGTTTCAAGCAACTTATTTTAATTTTTGCTCGAAATCCTTTCAGCAGACCTTTCTTTTTTATTAAATCTATGGCTAGATTTACTGAAGCATCGATACAAGTTTGGCGAATTTCTGACAAATCAAGTCCATCAGTTTGTATAGAATCGAGGGAATCCCAGAACTTGACTAAATCTGAAACACTTAAAGAAGATATCAATTGTAAGCAAGACTTTTCTAGCGTCGCTATCTGATGCTGCTTGGTAAAAAGATAAAATTCTAATAATGTATTTTTATCGAGCAACTCAATGAAATTATCTTCAATTTTTTCTTGAATGGAAGGGCAAATCTCTAAATCATTTGCTTCTAAAACAAGATTTCGGGCTTTCTCAACTTTTTTTGTATTTTTGAAAACACCCGTTTGAAGCGCTTTCACTATTTTGCGCCCTGCCTCTGGATGAGGAAGATCTAGCTTCAACTCTCCCACAGCAGTTGTACTGGAATTTAAATCCATTTTTGCTAAAAATTCTGATTGCGCACAAATCTTCAATTTATTCACAAGAATCGCTTGATCATTAATTACCACTCTTGCATTGGGGTTGAGTATTTTGAAAATGGTGTGCTGCTCAAACCAACTGAAGTTTTGTTTAAAAATTTGGCGAATGTCTTCAGACGTTTCAGTAGAGATTTTTTCGCTGCTATAAACAGAATTAAATTCGGCCACCATTAATTCTGTCAATTTAATGTGTGACTCTAACGCATTCTTGGGAATTTGATGAAAAAATTTAACTAAATCAGTAAAATTATTATTTTGCGAACTCGCTGCATCTTCATTATCTAAAAAATAACTAAAAAGTTCTTCATCCGTTGTTGCTGAAGTAACTTGGTTTGCTACTCGTGAAGGCAAATAGTTGATTAAAGAGTTCATCGCTTAGTCTCTTTGTTATAAAAATTTTAAAGATTAATAAACTTTTAGCAAAAAATTTAATAAGAAAATGTGCTAGCAATAAATGTAATATTGCAAAAAATCAATATTTATATATGAATTCGATTCTCATTTTACTCTATTAATAATAAAAATGCAATTCTATTTAGATTTTAAGAATAAGTATAGTATTTAATTTTCAAAAATATTTTGCGTCAAACTAGTTAAAACTACTTCAAATAATAGGAAACAATTTGCCTCTTTCTAAGTATAGTTTCGCCCTCTATTACAGTTATCTCAGGATCTTGGCAAACCTAAAAATGATTAGGATTAAGTTGAAACGCTTGTCATTTTAAGTGGAAATAGCCGATTAATTAGCTACTTTCCCTTAAAATGACAGTGTTTAGCCATACGAGACAAATGTTAGCCACTACAGCTGAGGCAATCCAAAGAACAAGCAATTTCTTGTTGCGGCTGCTCATAGTTTTGATTAACGGTAAATTTTATTGCTTCCGCAGCAGCTTTAATTCTCAAATAATACATACCTGTTTTTAATCCTTTTTTCCAGGCATAAAAATGCATAGAAGAGAGCTTTGCAAAAGTTGGGCTTTCGACAAATAAGTTTAACGATTGAGACTGACAAATAAAAGGTCCTCTATCAGCAGCCATATCTATCAAAGCTTTTTGCTTAATTTCCCAAACAGTTTTGTATAACTCTTTAATTTCAGATGGAATTTCTTCGATCCCTTGAATAGACCCGTTAGCAGCTAAAATACGTTGTTTCATCTCTTCGTTCCACAACTCTCTTTTCACAAGATCCCGCATCAAATGCTTGTTCACAACAATAAATTCTCCCGATAAAACACGCCGTGTATATAAGTTTGAGGTATAAGGTTCAAAACACTCATTATTTCCTAAAATTTGTGAAGTCGAGGCAGTCGGCATGAGCGCCACAAGTAAAGAATTGCGTATTCCGTGAACAGCTATTTCAGTTTTTAATGCTTTCCAATCCCAATTTGAGCTAGGTTTGACATTCCACATTTCATATTGTAAAATTCCCTTAGAAATCGGTGATCCTTCATAGCTAGGATATGTTCCTTTTTTTTTAGCTAAATCTTTAGAGGCTGTCAAAGCTCCAAAGTAAGTAGTTTCAAAAATGGCTTGATTTAACGCTCGCGCCTCTTTTGAATCAAAAGGCATTCTTAGCAAGATGAAAGCATCTGCAAGCCCTTGCACTCCAATTCCTATCGGCCTATGAAGCAAGTTTGAAGTTTGCGCTTCCACGATAGGATAGCTATTTTCATCAATAATTTTATCTAAATTTCTTGTGATCACTTGCGTAACCTCAAAAAGTTTTTGATGATCAAAATGTCCGTTAATAATGAACCGTGGTAAAGCAATGGAGGCTAAATTACAAACAGCCGCTTCATGGGGTGAAGTGTACTCTATAATTTCTGTACACAAATTGCTTAACTTAATTGTTCCTAAATGCTTTTGGTTAGATTTAGAATTACAGGCATCCTTGAAAAGCATGTAAGGGTTTCCTGTTTCAATTTGAGATTCCAAAATTTTAAACCATAAATCTTGTGCTTTAATTACCTCTCGAGCTTTTCCCTCTTGTTCATAAAGACAATAAAGATGTTCAAATTCTTCTCCCCAACATTCATGAAGATTGGGGGCTTCATTAGGACAAAAAAGCGACCAAACACCATCTTCTTCTACCCGTTTCATAAAAAGATCTGGAATCCAAAGAGCTGTAAAAAGATCGCGTGCTCGTAATTCTTCTTTTCCGTGATTCTTTCTTAAATCTAAAAAAGCATAGATATCGGCATGCCAAGGTTCAAGATAAATGGCAAACGATCCTTTCCGTTTTCCTCCTCCTTGATCAATATAGCGTGCCGTATCATTATACACGCGGAGCATAGGAATAATTCCATTAGAAATCCCCCCCGTTCCTCGAATATAAGAGCCTGTTGCACGGATATTATGAATACTTAAGCCGATTCCCCCTGCCGCTTGAGAAATTTTTGCACATGCTTTTAACGTGTCAAAAATTCCTTCAATACTATCTTCTTTTACTTGCATCAAAAAACAAGAAGACATTTGTGGATAAGGTGTCCCGGCATTAAATAAAGTAGGTGTAGCATGGGTAAACCAACGCTCACTCATCCAATGATACGTTTCAATGGCTGCAGAAATATCATTTTTATGAATTCCAATGGATACTCTCATGAGCAGATGTTGAGGCCTTTCGATGACTTTTCCATTAATTTTCAATAAATAAGAACGCTCTAGCGTCTTAAAACCAAAATAGTCGTAACCAAAATCACGATCATAAATCATTGTTGCATCTAAAATTTCGGCATGATTTTGCACGATTTCATACACATCCTCAGCAATTAAAGAGGCTTTCTTCCCTGTTTTAGGATCGATATAATGGTAAAGTTCACCGATCGTACGTGCAAATGATTTATTAGTGTTCTTTTGTAGATTGGAAATAGCAATCCGTGAAGCGAGTAAAGCATAGTCAGGATGCTTTACAGTTAATGAAGCTGCCACTTCGGCAGCTAAATTGTCTAATTCACTTGTTGTAACTCCATCAAATAACCCTTCTATCACTTTCATCGCTATCAAAACTGGATCGATATGCACTGAATCTAGCCCATAGCAAAGTTTGAGAATGCGAGCTGTAATTTTATCAAATTTAACTTCTTGTTTACGTCCGTCTCGTTTAGTAACAAACATGATTTACTCCCTTAAAAATCTTCGTGAATGGTAAATACATGATTTTCTTTCGTCGACATCACTCCTGATTTTTGATATTCTGATACTCGCCTTTCGAAAAAATTTGTTTTCCCCGGCATGGAAATCAGATCCATAAAATCAAATGGATTGTCAACGTTGTACAACTTAGGAGATCCAAGTGCAACCAAAAGACGGTCAGCAACAAATTCAATATATTGACACATGAGAGTGGCATTCATTCCAATCAAACGGACGGGAAGTGCGTCCTGTACAAATTCCTTTTCAATAGCCACTGCATGCGAAATAATAGCCTGAAGCGTTTCTAAAGGAAGTTTATTATTAAGCTGAGAATAAAGCAGGCAAGCAAAATCACAATGGAGCCCCTCATCTCTTGAAATTAGTTCATTAGCAAAACTTAATCCAGGCATTAACCCTCGTTTTTTAAGCCAAAAAATAGAACAAAAACTCCCTGAAAAAAAGATTCCTTCCACAGCAGCAAAAGCGACTAGACGCTCACTAAAACTTCCTTGCGAAATCCATCTCAATGCCCAGTCAGCCTTATTTGAGATGCATGGAATTGTTTCTAAAGCTTTGAAGAGGCGATTTTTATCAGTAGGATCTTTAATATAAGTATCAATTAGCAATGAATATGCCTCTGAATGAATATTTTCCATCATAATTTGAAAACCATAAAAACAACGCGCTTCCGGATATTGCACCTCACTCATGAAATTAACGGCTAAATTTTCATTGACAATTCCATCACTGGCTGCAAAAAATGCTAGTATGTGTTTGATGAAATATTTTTCATCGTTGTTAAGCTTACGGTCCCAATCTAAAAGATCAGAAGATAAATCAATTTCTTCTGCTGTCCAAAAACTTGCTTCTGCTTTTTTGTACATTTGCCAAATCTCGGCATGATTAATAGGGAAAAGAACAAAACGATCTTTATTTTCTCGCAATATAGGTTCAATCACCTGCATAAAAAATTCCTTTTAAATTAAAGCAATACAGTTCCATCGCTATTTTGAAATAGCATGGATACATTAAAAAATGACAAAAGGGAAAAGAGCGTGCAAGAAATGAAAAAGGTTGAAAAAACCTAAAATGCGCTGCGTGCTTTTTCCCATCCTGTCTTTAACGAGACAGTTCATTCAAGCTTTATTATGACTTAAATGAGGATGAGTAAGATAAAGCAGGTCTTCTGACTCCGAGATCATCCTTAGGTCTTAACCTTCCCGCTAAAAAACGCAAATTTTGACTCTTGCGTGATAAAAAAGCAGTGGTGATAAGAAGAGACCTTTGTCACTCGTTACAGCGGCGTCACCGTACGGGATTTGCACCCGTTTCCCTATTCTCCTTTAGCCGTAACTAAAGGCACTTTATCTAACAACCTAAGTTTAAAGTTTATTTCTTGAAATTAGATGACTTCTTGGAAATTAATGATTCGCAACTAAGCAAATTTTTTCATAGAGGAATCAAAAAATTTGATCGAAAAATTTCAAACTTCGGTTAATAACAACATCTTGTTTTTAAAAACACAACATGTTGTATGCTCGAAATTTTTACTATAATGGAAGAGAATAGTCAATCAATTTTCATCATTGGCAGGAAAGTACTTGATTAGCAAGACAATAACCTAAAAATTTAGATCAATAATAAATCGCTGTGTCCTGGTCGATTAAGAATATAAAAAGGTTTTTGCTCAGGCTTCACATTTTGATCAAAATAAATAATTGGGCGATGCTCGGAACTTCCTGTACTTTTTTCTTCCACTCGAATCCAAGCAATGGATTGTTGAAAAAGTTGACCGATCGCATAAGCATCTGCCAGATTGCCAAATAAAGCAGGATTATTAGGTTGGTCTGTACGAATTTTATCCTGAAAATATTGTAATTCATCCCCAGTTTCACTGTAAGAAAAAACTTCCCCTAACAAGATATGAGAGCAAAATTCAGGCAACATCTGCCAATGGGTTACTAAATAAAGAGCAGAAGCTGCTTTCAAGAAGACAATCATTTCCCGATTAAAAGTCTCACTTTGACAACAAGCTAGAATTTTTTCTTTGATATTTTCTTTTGTACAATGAGCTACAATCTGGCTTAATTTCACAAAGTTGGAAAGAAAACGCTGTTGAATTTGTTGACCGATAAGTAAATGCAAAGCACTATTAGACTTTTTGGTTTCCTCTTGCATCCAATTTAAAACTCGCAGCAAATGTTGACAGAATGTATGAAAATCCTCAAGGGGATTATTTTGCAAAATGGCCTGCAGCATTAAACCAATGCAAAGTACACGTGAAGTACAATCTCCATCGCCTCTAATTCCTAAAAATAATGCCTGCTTAAGAATCGGCTTATCTTCTTGAATTAAAGCCTCTAAATTCTGTCTGATGCAAGCTTGAGGAAACTTATATTCAGCGCTAATCCAATCGATAAAAGGTTTATTACGATTAATTTCCCGTTTTTCTTTTGACATATTATCTAAAGGAGAAATATTCCATTTCTCAGCTAACAAATGGGATAAATCTTCCAAAGCTGTCTTTGAAATACTATTAATGTGAGAAGGAGGTGGGATGGGTGAAACTGTGGATTGTATTGCAACATTCATCACTGGATATGTGGCTGCTAGCGCCTTATCATCTAACTGTATTGATGTTGAGGGTAGATTCAAATGTTGATCAAAATGAGTTTGGCTATATTGAGAAGGAATAAAAGTAGTTTGATGAAAATTTACTAAATATTTGTAAGCCCGTTTTAATACATAAACAAGGGCGCAAGCAGTGTGAATAATTCCCACTGCTAAAATACCAATTGCTAAAGAAGAAATCCTATCTCTTCGCCGCTGATTTTCAGTTGGAGCTTCAGAAGGAAAAAGGTTATAGTAATTAAAAAAGGTTGGATAATTTTGAATGCACATATTCTTTTTCTTATTTCCTTTTTTCTTGCAAAATTTTTTTGATGATTTTATTTTAATAAATTATTATATAAAATTGATTAAATTTGTAATAATAGTTTATCAAATAAATTAATAATATAATGTAAGTTGCAAATAACTAAGTTAAAATAAAATTAGATGTAAATAAAAAGGCCTCAAATCCTTAAATTGTTTTTGTGGAACAAATAACAAGGATTGAAGCCATGGAAGAACAAATTATMGCACTTTATTGCCTTTTAGACGACTACATCCTTTCGATTGGATACAAAGATTGGCCAAATACAAAACTGTCTACTGCGGAAATTATGTTGATAAATTTAGTAGGAATGAAATTTTTTTACGGAAATATTGAAACGTCCCAAAAATTTCTTATTGAGCATAGATATATCATGAATAAACTGAGTAAGAGCGCATTAAATA
>NZ_BASL01000656.1:0-5589 GCF_000648255.1 Candidatus Protochlamydia sp. R18
ATTTTATATTGTATAATTATTTTTTTATTTATTTTTTTTGAGAAATAAATTTTAATAACATAAAATGATTATTAAAAAATAATAGGAAAATTATGGAATCTTCTAGCTATCATCAGATATCTTCTCTTTCCTTAGACAAATGGGTATCACTTGCTAATCAACATTTAGAATTACAAAATACAGGCAGAGGAAATCTATATATTAATAAAAAAAGTGTTGCTCAGTTTCTTTATGAAGAAACAGCAAATAAAGAATGCTTTTCAAAAATTACTTTAAATAAAATATATAAAATTACTCAAAAAAAATTAGAAAATAGTAATAATATTGATGATGAAGAAAAAGCAAATAAGCTTTTAAAAAAAGTAAAATTAAAAATAGAAGAAGAAAAGTCTGGAAATGTTGAGAAATTATCTAATGTATTTTTTCAAATCGAAGGAAAAAAAATAGAGAATAAAGAAGCAATTTTAAATTTTAACAATTACATTGAGTCGAGAAAAATAGATAATGAAGGAAATATAATCGACGAAGAAATGTCTATCGAAGTTAGAAATACCTTATTGGAGGCTTTTACTTTTACAAGGAGTCGAGGGGGTACTATAGGGGTTTATAGCTTTTCAGGTGGACCGGATTGCGGAGACATTAAAATAAAGCTTTGTGATGCAGAAGAAGTAGCTTCGCATATAGTCGCTGATAAATTTTTTCAATCTTTTGGATTTATTACTCCTCATTACTGTGCTTTAAAGACAACTTCTACTTTAGGTCGTTTGGTTTGTACTCAAATGAAAGAATTAGCAAAAGTAGTTTATCCGGAAAACAGCGTAAAATTCCAAAGTAAAATTGAAAATTTAGATTATATAGTTGTAATGAAAGAAGTTCCAGGAACTGCGTTTGATCAATTAACTAAAGATGTTGTGGAGAATATTTTTTTAAAAGATGTGTTTAATTACAAAAATATATTTTTTTGTTTAGGAAAAATGATTTTTTTAGATACCTTTATTAAAAATAAAGATCGGTTAAATTGGGAATGCCAAAATAATGGAAATTATTTTCTTTTTTTTAATAATTTAAATAGTAACCCGATTGTCTTAATAGATCATGATTTTATGATTCAAAAGGTTTTTCTTAAAAATATTAAAAATGATTTAATCCAATTGTTTGAAGACCGAGATGGGAAAAAGATTTCTTTATTAAGTAAGACTTTTGATAATTTATTGAGTAGATTCAAAGATAAATATCAATGGACTTCCAAAGAGATGGAAAACTTGACGAAAGACAAGGAAGATTTTATAAAGAAAGCATTGTATGAAGGTGTTAGCCAAGCTGCGTTAGAATTAGTAAGCATGTTTCCGGATAAAAATGATGAATCTCGTTTACAAGAAATCTTAGTTCTTCCTACTGAGTTAAAAAAGTTTTTAATAGCTAAAGAATTTTTTGAACTTGTAGAAGAGGTAAGAAAAATAATAAAGGAAAAATTATGATTAATCTTAATGGATTACAATTTCAGACGAATTTGTTAATAAGTCTGAGTAAAACAATGAAAAAAGAAGATCTCACTTTAGATCATTTGGACATCATTGATAGTTACATTGGTAGAATAAAATTAAAAACTAGCTTTATTTATGAATGGTTAAAGGAACATAGAAATTTAGCCATGAAAGAAAGCACTCATCCTAAATTTTGTATTATTAAACAAGATTTTGCTAATCACTTAGACAAACGAATTGCTACGTTAAAATTTTATCTTAGTGATCAGAATAAAAAATCCCAAGTTTGCATTCAAAAAGGCATATCGAGTGATGAACTATGGCAAGAGAATAGTAAAAAAGAAAACATAAACGAAGTAGATTTACTAAATATAAGTATGCAAATACAAGATCTTTTATTTACTTGCGAAGAAGTGATCACATACCTTACTCCTCAAGCTAAAGATTTAATTGAAAATGAAATCAATCCTTTTATTGAAAAATCCCTTCCTGCTTATTTAGATTTACTACCTACAACTTTTACTTCAGATTTGAAAGAAGACATACAAAAAAATTTCAAAAAATTAGAAGAATTAATTGTTGAAGAAGATTTTGAGAAAGCTAAAGACCAATTAGCAAAAACGAAAGAGCAGATAAAAGCTAATTGTTTATATGTAAGATAGTAGTTCAAACTTCGTCACACAAGAGAAGATACTTGTTCGTATAACTGACAGAGTGGGTTTTTTATATTATAAATTTGGTTGATTTTTTTAATTTGTTAACGTACTTGTTCGGGATTTCAGGTGATGAAGTTTTTGAGAAAAAAATTTAAGTTTAATTAACTTATAAAAAGTTTTATCGCTTAAAATATAATAAGCTTTATAAAATAACTGAAAATCTCTTATTTATTTTGAATAACTTGTTTGGAAGTTTAGGTCCAACAAGGGATGACCAAATAAGATCTCTTTTGCCTACTTCAAAAATACTAACTATGGGCAAACGATTATTCTTAATAACATTATCAAAAAATAATCGTATTTCGCTTAAAACCTAAGTTTTTTTCCAAGAGAGCGTTTTTTTCGAAAATTTTTGCTTGATAGCCAAAATTTCACGGAAGATACGCTTGCTTTGATCTTTAAAATACCCAACTTTTGATCATACTAACTATTTATTTTAGTAAGGACAGTATTGCTCAATAATTTAAGCTCATAATTTCTCGTTTTTATTCCTTATTCTGTGCATAGGATAAGTTGTTAGCTCTAAAATGAAGGTTAAAAATTACCTATGTGGCTAGAGTTTGGCCTTAATCTTAGAGCTTTTACTTTTGTGTCTTAATCTTTAGAACTTGCTTTTTTTCTCCCGAATTTAAAGGCAACAAATTTTTTAGAGAACCCTCCCGTAATGGCATTATTTATCCCTTTAGAACAGACTATGGGTTCAGAAGAGGTTACTTCTTTGCGAGTAAGGAAGAAAGAAGTGCCTACCATGCTGGCACTGTATGCATCATAATATATGATCAGCTTAAAGAATTTAAAGACTTCATGACTTTGAAAATAAGCACTATGACCTTGCACAACAGATGAGGTATTAATTAGGCAAACATTTTTTGCGATAGGTTTTTGTTGTATATTTTTGCTGAGACGTCCGAGAGGTTGCGTAGAATTGATAACATGCAGCCATGGCAGGACTTTATCATTGCAGGAATAAAGCACATAAATTTTTTTAGCATTAGATAGCGCTCGTTTTAAAGTGGTACATCCTTGACCATCGCACTCAAAAATACTTTTTTCTTCAAGTGCTCCTCCAAGAAGGAAAAGATTATCAATTTTTGGGCTGGCTTTTTGATTTAATGCGTGCATGGCAACTATTGTTCCCATGCTATGAGCTACAATGTCTACACGTTCCGCTACTGATCGTATTGAACACAATATCTTCGGTAAACGCTTCTCAGCAGCGTGTAGCCCATTCTTTTTTGCTTGACGATATTCACGGGCTTTTGCGCAAGCAGGATATAAATAACCAATAACAGCGTCATATCTATCCCCAACTTTATCGGCAACGTTTCGTAATGTTTTTAACGCATCCTCATATTTTACTGTGAAACCATGGATTAGAATTAAAATTCTACGTTTAGAAAAATTTTTAAGTTTAAAATCTTTGTATGCCTGTATATTTTTTTCCAAGTAAATTTGAGCAGTAGAAGAAATAAGACTGGCATTTATTATTTTGGTCTCAGGCGAGAATTTATGGCGATCGGTAAAGTTCATACGATCGCTAATCAAATAAAGATCTTGTTCAGAATCAGAATCAGAGTCAGAATCAGAGTCTAAATAAGGATAATTGTATTTATGGGCAAGAGGATTTGATTGTGAATTTTCATCATTTATTGAAGCCTTTTTTAACAAATAAACTTTTTTTCCAATATTTAAACAAATCGGACTTGTATGTATGTCCAGTGCAGTTGAGGCTACCATAATTTGGATACGATGGTCTTCTTCGGTATCTGAATCTAAATAATCAGGTTCATGAAAAACAGAAGTAGAATCAGAACTTTCACAGTTCACTGAAGGAAAAAGTGGATTAACAACCGAAACTTCATTTACGTGAAAAAGTGGATTAGAATCCGATCCAGTGCTTCTATAATCCATTAAAGCCTCCTAATTTGTTATTATAAGCATTTGTATACAAACTAATAAACGAAAGTATTAACTTGATAATTTAAAAACCATTATCAATTCAATAATAAAATAATAAATCTATTGTAATAGAATATTTAAAATAAGTCCATTAAAAAATGAATAATTAAAATTATTAATTTTTATCAAATTTGAAAAGCAATTGTTACTTATTGGCTTATGTATAGTTTTTTCCAGCCGCTTAATAAGATTTAAGTTTGGGCTATAAGCTAAATACTTCAGCTTAATAAACTCTAAGTTTTCAAAATTTTTCAGTAGATTAAGTAAGAAGCTATAAGAAAGCTTAATTTATCTTCGAAAATTAGTCCTATTAAACCCATTATTGTTTCAAACATTTGGTTATATCCTCCAATATTGTCAAATAAATTTTACTACATAAATATTCTATTTTATGGCATCCATGCTCTAATAAATGAAAATATAAGATTGCGCGACAAAGCATTAATTTTAATTTCTCTGCTACATCTGCAGGGTTAATCATGTGCGTACGGATGACTTCTTTTCAAAAAATGATTATTTTACTGAATTTGAAAGAGCCTATAATAAATAAAGTTGCTTAATTTATTTGAGGCTCAACATGAATTTAAAGGATTGTATTGCTCGAATAATTTAAGCTCAAAATTTTTCGTTTTTTATTCCTCATTTTGTGCATAGGACATAAGTTAATTGGCTCTAAAATGAAGGCCAAAAACACCCACTCGGCTGAAATTTGGCTTTGATTTTAGAGCTTACTTTTATGTGTTAATCTTTGGAACGTGCTTTTTTTCCTCCGAATTTAAAGGCAACAAATTTTTTAGAAAATCCTCCCGAAATGGTATTATTTTTCCCTTTAGAACAGACTATGGGAAGCTCCGAAGAGGATAATCCATCGAGAGTAAGAGAGAAAGAAGTACCTACTAGGCTGCTACCTTGTGCATCATCGTATATAAATTTAAAGACCTCTTGACTCTGAAAATAAGCACTGTGACCTTTCACAACGGAAGTGGTATTAATTAGGCAAACATTTTTTGCGATAGGTTTTTGCTGTATATTTTCACTGAGACGTCCAAGAGGTTGCGTAGAATCGATAACATGCAGCCATGGCAGGACTTTATCATTGCAGGAATAAAGCACATAGATGTTTTTAGCATTAGATAATGCCCGCTTCAAAGTGGTACATCCTTGACCATCACATTCAAAAATACTTTTTTCTTCAAGTGCTCCTCCAAGAAGGAAGAGTTTATCAATTTTTAGATCGATGCTTTGATTTAACGCGTGCATGGCAACTATTGTTCCCATGCTATGAGCTACAATGTCTACGCGTTCCGCTACTGATCGTATTGAATGCAATATCTCCGGTAGACGCTTTTCAGCTGCGTGCAATCCATTCTCTTTTGCTTGATTATATTGGTAAAATTTTGCGCAAGCAGGATATAAATAACCAATAACAG
>NZ_BASL01000655.1:0-1079 GCF_000648255.1 Candidatus Protochlamydia sp. R18
GCATCAGTGAGACGCCCGCATTCGCTTAGATCTAGATGCTGCAAACTCGTTAAAGGTGTTAAATGCGCTAATCCATCATCGGAGAGATATCCACATCCGCTTAAATCTAGATGCAGCAAAGCCGTTAAGGGCGTTAAATGCGCTAATCCTGCATCAGTGAGACGCCCGCATTCGCTTAGATCTAGATGCTGCAAACTCGTTAAAGGTGTCAAATGGGCTAATCCGGCATCGGTGAGATATTCCCATCCGCTTAAATCTAGTTGCTGCAAACCCACTAAAGGTGTCAAATGGGCTAATCCACCATCCGTGAGATTGCTGCACGATCTTAGATCTAGATGCTGTAAAGCCGTTAAGGGCGTCAAATGGGCTAATCCATCATCCGTGAGATTGCTGCACGAGCTTAGATTGAGATGCCGTAAAGCCGTTAAGGGTGTCAAATGGGCTATTCCAGCGTCCGTAATAGCTAGACATGCCTCTAAATGAAGCACTTTTAGATTTTCACAATCTTTTAATGCTAAGAGATGGGCATCTGTTAAATAAGCCTGATTTGAAAAATCAAGAGTTTTTATCTCATCTGAAAAATGATTTATGATTCTTTCAAACTCCGCTAATTGAACAGTTTGGTTTAATAAGGCGCTTACAACGGTGAATTCTAAATAATCCTTCAATGTATTTAATTGACAGCGATGTGCGAAATTTAAAAGTTTTTTTAAACCGATTAAACTCTTTTCAGTGGAACTAAATGGTTCGAATCTCTGGGATCTATATCCATCTATCAGCTTTGCTTCTAAATTTTTCATCACTTCTATTAGTCCATAATAATCGGCGAGTTGAATGGCAGAAGTAATCTCTTCCAAAGAAACTTTAAAGTTAGCGTCCATCAGGCAATTGAGCAAAAGCGTAAAGTTTTTTTTTGTTAAAGCCAGAGGATGTTGCAGGGTTTCTTGAAATTGCCCCGACCACAGATTCTTAAAATAAGGCGATTTGTCCCTTAACAAAGCTAGCTGAGCATGAGAAATAGTCAGAGAAGTTCCCTCTTGAAAGCTTAGTTGAATTTCATCAGATGAAGGTGAAAGAGC
>NZ_BASL01000654.1:0-781 GCF_000648255.1 Candidatus Protochlamydia sp. R18
GCTTTCGGAAAGATAAACGTAACGAGTGCCCCAGAAGGTGATGCCTTCTTTAACGTGTTCTATAACTGGTTCTAATTCAACAAATTTATCTGTTTGATATAAACTATTTTCTAAATGCATGTGCTTGATCCGTTGAATTTTGTAGTGATTTAATTTACTTATGTTTACAGCTTTAAAAATCTATGAATTTTAGACAAAATAACTGTAGCTCTTAGCGAAAATTTGATCTAACTATCTAGAGACAGCTATTTTGTCTGAGATTCACTAAGCTAAGTGTCTTGTCTGTCTTCAGGAGGAAAATATAAAACTATAGTTCCAAGGTCTTTATAATATGCATTATAATGTGTGATTGAAGCTTCCTGATCTACTTTGGGCATGCGATTAAATATTTCTTGATATTGAGAAGCTGAGTACCAATTAAATTTTTCATTATTATATTCCCAATGAAATCGGGGATGATATCCTCCTTCTCTAAAATTATCTTGCAGATAGCAAAAAAATCTCGTCAGGAACCATTTTCCTGCTAATCTTTTATCATTATCTTCATAAATCTGATCAATTTTAGCTGCGATTTTTTTACCTGCATTTCTTTCTTCCTCCGTATATTCGAATCGCGTTTTTTCCATCAGCTCAATAACGCGTCTAGCTAAAATGTCAATGTGGAATCTATCTGAGCTTCCGGGAAGATAAACGTAACGAGTGCCCCAGAAGGTAATACCTTCTTTAACCTGCTCTATGACGGGCTCTAATTCAACAAATTTATCTGTTTGATATAAACTAT
>NZ_BASL01000653.1:0-392 GCF_000648255.1 Candidatus Protochlamydia sp. R18
CATTTGACACCTTTAACGGCTTTACAGCATCTCAATCTAAGCTGGTGCAGCAATCTCACTGATGTTGAATTAGATCGTTTTAAAACTTTAGCCACTTCACTCAATTTAGAAATTGTTAGGTAAAAAAACCTTAATAAAAAAGCAGGAATTCTAGCGCCAAAAATAAAAGCACACTTTGTCCTAAGAAGATCAAGGATAAAATTTCATTGAAATTGAACAATTTCCATTGAGGCGCTTATTTAATAGAAATATCCGCGATAAGATGTACTATAGAATGGAAATTAAGCTTATAAACCAATTTTAGTGGCGGCGTTTTCCGTCCACATGTTTCCCAATCGAATATACCTTCTAATGGTATCAGAGCTTTTATGGCCTGTTTGCTTCATGATCAG
>NZ_BASL01000652.1:0-277 GCF_000648255.1 Candidatus Protochlamydia sp. R18
ATCTAAGCGCGTGCAGCAATCTCACGGATGATGGATTAGCCCATTTGACACCTTTAACGGCTTTGCAGTATCTAAATCTAAATAAGTGCAAGGATCTCAGCGATGCAGGCTTGGCCCATTTGAAATCCTTCACGGCTTTACAGCATCTCGATCTAAGCTACTGTCGAAAACTCACTGATGCAGGCTTAGCTCATTTGACACCCTTAACGGCTTTACAGCATCTCAATCTAAGCGCGTGCAGCAATCTCACGGATGATGGATTAGCCCATTTGACACC
>NZ_BASL01000651.1:0-223 GCF_000648255.1 Candidatus Protochlamydia sp. R18
GTGCAGCAATCTCACGGATGATGGATTAGCCCATTTGACACCTTTAACGGCTTTACAGCATCTCGATCTAAGCTACTGTCGAAAACTCACTGATGCAGGATTAGCGCATTTGACACCCTTAACGACTTTGCAGCATCTCGATCTAAGCGATTGCGAGAATCTCACGGATGATGGATTAGCCCATTTGACACCCTTAACGGCTTTACAGCATCTCGATCTAAGC
>NZ_BASL01000650.1:0-3821 GCF_000648255.1 Candidatus Protochlamydia sp. R18
TTAATAAAATACTTTATTTGTGATTACAATAGGCAATTGAGAGCCTTACCTATTTAGCACTACCAAATATTAAATAATATAAATTGAATTGTTATTTCACTTAGGTTAATTAACTTAAGAAAACTAACAAAATAAAATTGATTATCAAAATCCTTTTCATTTTTTCTATTAGGAAAGAAACTTGCTCACTTATCTGGTATCGAGACTAATTTAAGATAAGCAATGCTTTCCGATAAAAAACCTTCCTTCTTTCATGGGCCTTTTGCGTGCCAGCTCATTTTTAATTCAAGGCAAAGCTATTTTTACAAACAAAAATTTGCCGCTTGCCGTGAAGTGACTTTAAATGAAGTCAATTTTAAATCACTTGAAAGTTTCCGTTACCTATCTTTTTTGCTAGAGAAATTTTCAACATTGATGAGATCACTAAATGGTTCAATTTTCAAAATACTTGGGAAACCAATTGGATGAGTTGTTGGTTGTTCAATAGGAAAGCCATATCTGTCTAACTTTTTTTAAATTAAAATAATTAGCATTGTAAATTTTAATTTAAATATTAGTAAATATTAATAATGTTAATCTTTGTTTAAAATACTTAATATTAATAATTAATATTATTTTATTTAATTTAAAGATAATAAATTAGTTAATAATTTATAATTAAAATTAAATTATAATTATTAAGGAGGTAGTTATGAGTAATCCTTCTGATTTTAATCCGTCTTCTTTGAACAACAGTTCGTCTTCAATTGAATATTCAACATCTCTTATTAATGGTCCACTTTCTTCCGATACAACTTCTTCAACAAGAGAAGTTCAAACGAATACAAAAGAAATACAAACTGTTACGGAAGGAGTTACCAGTGAGATTTTTAGCGAATTTACCCATTCTAAAGACGAAACACAAAAATCACCCTGTCTGACTGAACAATCTGTTAAATCATTTGTAAAAGGAAAATTTTTATGCGCTTATAATAAAAAGACCAATTTAAGAGCTTCTGACTTGAAAACTTCCAAATCATTTCAAGGAGAAATACAGGCCCGATTAAATGATCAAATTCACCAGACATTTTCTAAAAAAATCGTCAAATTATGGATAAAAACATGTCATGAGAACATCTCACAAGCTTCGGTTGAATTAATACATTTATGCCAAACTGAACCGATAACAATTAATTATAATGACACAATAAAACAACAAATTCAAAGATATCAAGATACACAAAAAGGAATAGAAGAAACTAAAATAAAATTGAATGTTCTAAATAGGCAATTAACTAACATTGATAAAAAAAGTTATAGTGACAATCTAAAAGAATTAGAAGCATTGGAAAAAATACAAAGAAATATAGCGAAAGTTAACGACTTTCTCTCAAGACTTGAACAGCTTGTCGAAAAATATCAAAAATGCAATTTGGAGACATTAGATCCATCAGAATTAAATACACTAAAAGAAGAATTATCTTCTCTTAAGGAATTTCATTTCAACCAGCTAAAGAAAGAAGTAAGTGATACAATAACCGAGATAAATAATTATCATCGATTACAAAACAATAAAAATAGATTTCAATTATCTGATAATCAGTTAAATATAAAAACTAAGCGGGTATTGGATAACCTTGAAAAAATTTTTGCGGGTGAAACACCAAAAGATGTCGCAAGGCAAATAGAGGAATGCAATCGGTGTATAATAGCTACTAAAAAAGATTTTTCTCCTTATACTGAAAAATTGCAGCAAATTAAGGAAGAAACTACTATAGATTGCCGCCCTACATATGAAAAACTTCTTCAAAAGATTCGGGATGAAAATTCTGTTGATCTTTACCCTGAGTTTATTGCTGAAATTAAGAAGGGTCTTGAATCTCAGGATCCAGTAATCCGGAAAGATGCCCAACAAACTTTACTTTCTTCCTTTGATATTTTTGAAAAAGAAACTCTTAAATTAACTCGAAATATTCAAAATGGATTGCCTAAAGATGAAAATGAAATTATTCCTGAAAAAGATTATGATGTCCTTCAGACACATATTAAGTATTTAAAAGAACTTTTGGAATTGACGCAATTAACTTCATCTGATGCAAAATTACCGCAGTTTGAAGACCATTTTAAAGGCTTATTTGCTTTGATTCCTAACAAAAACATAACAGTAAAAGAAGCTAATGCTAAACTAACTTTATTTAACCAAGCAGATGAAAGCCTTACACGCTTAGTTGAGCCCTACAGAGGAATAATAAAAAAAGCTTATTTTCAAAGTAAACAAGAACTTGAAAAACAAAAACCTATAATACAAAAAAATATTGAAATACTATTGCAGCAATTAAAAGAAATGAAATTGGATAAAATCCAAATTTTAAACGATTTTTTTAAAGAACTCGAGACAACTCAATCTATTAACTTTTCTGATTTGATAATTTCTGATGTCGAACAAATTCAAGGTTTTGTAGATATTTTTTTAGGCCATTATCTTAAACATTCAGAAGAACGCTTTCCTAAAGTTTTAGATAGTCATCGAGATTTTGCTCTTAGAGTTTCTAACATGTTCGAAATAGTAAAAGAGAATTTAACTGATCAGCAACTAGAAGAATTAAAATCAGTTCTAAAAGATTTTTTATCACAGCATGTTACAAACCAAAAAACAATGCTAGAAGAAGGCTCTGTTGAAACATTTACTGACCACAGGGAAAGAACTTTAGAAAAGACTTCAGAATCTGAAAAACCTTTATATAGAAAAGTTCAGGCTATGCATGAGACTGAAGACGAATTTTCAGTAGAGTGTCAAATGGTTGGTAAAAAAGTTGAATCACTTTTACCATGGCTTTTTGGAAAGGGTTGTTTTGCTTCACCTCAAGCTGCGCATTTAGCCCCATTTCCAGGAATAGTTTCTTGGGATCTTAATTATCTGACTTCTCTTTTTAATCATAAGTTTGGTCTAAAGTTACCAGCCCTAGAAAAGAATGATCAAGCTGAGCTATTTAATGAGGATGTTGCAGGCTTTGTAAAGACGATCCAAAGCGAAGGAAAAGTTGACAATGGAAGACTGGAAAAAGAACTTATTCAAAGATACGCCGATAGTAAAGAAGAGAAACAAGATACTCTTCATTTCATTTTCAATGCACTTGTTTTTTTAAGCCGTATTTCCTCCTTAGAAATGTCAGAAACAAGGCATTTGCCAGAGTTTTTTAACCAAGAAATGGATAAAGTTTCGGAGACTTTAATAAAGGGTGGAGAGCAGAAAGACAGAGGATATAAACTTTTATTAGGAGAAGCTTTTATCGATCTTCTCGCTTTTTCAAAAGAAAGCTTATTAGATCCTCAAACAGCTTTAAGCGAAAAACATATAGAATATTTACAAGCCACAGTTAATGCAGTTTCCGAACGTTTAGAGCAATTAGCTAGTAAAAAACAGAAAACTGGAAAATTAACACCCTTAGAATTTGTAGAATGTCATGCTCTACATAGTATCTATTTAGGAGTGAAAAATTTATGCGATCAAAAAAAATTGCCCACTGATATTCTACAAAATGAAGAACAAATTATTGAAAAAACTAAAGTTATTCTAAGTTATTAAATTCAATAGACGGGCTTGCAAGCTTAATTTTAAATTTATTTTATTAGTATTTCTTGGGTAGTGCGCTAAATAGGTAAGATTCTCAATTATCTATGTTAATCACAAATAAAGTATTTTATTAACCCAATGTAATTAGTTAGTTTTTTAGAAAATGAAAGTGTTTTCCTTACAAGTCTTGCACATCTTTGTCTGCGAGTACAATTAAATCTTTCAATATAGCTTGTCTGACCAGATTGCTTGCTAACTGGTTGATGTT
>NZ_BASL01000649.1:0-1355 GCF_000648255.1 Candidatus Protochlamydia sp. R18
AACATCAACCAGTTAGCAAGCAATCTGGTCAGACAAGCTATATTGAAAGATTTAATTGTTCCCTCAGACAAAGATGTGCAAGACTTGTAAGGAAAACACTTTCATTTTCTAAAAAACTAACTAATCACATGGGGTTAATAAAATACTTTATTTGTGATTACAATAGACAATTGAGAGCCTTACCTATTTAGCACTACCTAAATTCTCATTTCAATTGGCTATAYGCCGTTTAGTTTKGCAAATTAATCGTWKYAAATTATTTTAATTGCAAATTTTTTACTCATCACTTTGCTTTCTCTTGGAAGATGARATAGCAGAAAAAAAKGCTCCCTTTTGATTAGAAGGATGATTTTTTTTAGTTTGGCAGGATGACARAATCGCATTGGCAATTTGAAAAATACCAATCCAAGCAAAAATTAAACGAATCTGATTTAAGAATGAAGTCGAAAAATTTTTACGAGAAGATGAATGAAATATTAAGTTTTTGATTGAACCAAGAAATGTAATTTTACGTTTTGTTGTTTGCTGCGAGTGTAAATTTACGCCTGTTAGAGAAGTTTGCGTTGTTGACGTTTGCGAATCTGAAACTTGAGAGGAATTAAATAGTTTGGTAATTTTTTTCATTAATCGCTCAGTTTCTTGTATTTCTTGTAACCGGTTTTCCAACCTTTCATGTGTTTGATCGATTTCTTTTATATCGATTTTAAGGGCTTGTACACCTTCAGTTAGCTTATTTGTTTCTTCCGCAAGCCGTTCGTTATCTTCTCCAAACTTTTCTACTCCTTGTGCAAACCGTTTGTTATCTTCTCCAAGCTCTTCCACTGCTTGTGCAAACCGTTTGTTATCTTCTCCAAGCTCTTCCACTGCTTGTGCAAGCTGTTTGCCATCTTCTCGAAGCTCTTCTACACCTTTTACAAACTCTTCATCATCTTGTTGAAACTGTTTTATTTCTTGCCTAAGAATTTCTAGTTCCTCATAAGATTCTTGAAGTTCTTGAAAGGCTTGATTGAATGCCTTTAAATCAGCGGATTTTTTCTCATTTATTGTATTCATAAAGTCTATGTGAGAGCGCAGTATTTCACATTGCGTTTGCATGGATGCCAGTAGTGGATTTTGTTCTTTTCCGTTATCTAGTTCTTCTTGAGTGGGAATAGAAGTATACACTCTTATTCCCTCAATCTCTGCCTGAATTTGCCCAATGGTTTCCCTTGTTTCAGCCTGGATAAGGCAAGTTTCTGCAACCGTTTGCTTAAATTCTTGTTGTTGGGCTTCTAAATCCTGAATTTGAGGAATAATAGTGGAAAGTTTTTCATCAATTTTGCGACAACCGCTATCAATTTTATGGCAGGCAGCGT
>NZ_BASL01000648.1:0-3390 GCF_000648255.1 Candidatus Protochlamydia sp. R18
ATTCCACAGCAGCCAAAAGAGTATCAAGCAAAAGATATAAAACACCTGAGAAATAAACTCAATTGTTCTCAAAGCTTATTGGCTGCTTACCTTAATGTTAGTTTAAATACAATTCAAGCATGGGAACAAGGCTCTCGCAGACCAAATCATGCAGCTCTTCGGCTACTTGAAATTATGGATAGAGGCCCTCAATTTTTAGCCTCTATGATAGGAGCACAAAGTAGTAACAAACATCTTAATGGTTAACACTTGGCTATAATATTTTTGAATGCATGAAATTCTCACTTTGTTATCTAATAAAATTAGAAAAAAATGCTTCGGCGACATTCCGAGGCTCTAAAATAGCATGATTTATCAAAGTAGTCAAAAAGACTACTTTTGCCAACATTATTTTCATTTGTGAATTTAAAAGAATATTTAGAAGAATATCAGATAACCTATCGTGAATTTGCTGATAAGCTTGGCATTCATTTGCATTCTCTAAAAAATATAGAGAATTCTTTAGATGGCTTTTGAACCTCTACTTTTATCATGAACGAGTAAAATAGCCTCACCCCTTCCCTTGGCATAAATTACCAACTATTGCTCTCGACACTTTTACAACATATACTTGACTCTAAGCTATGTGATGAATAGGATGTCAGCTTAAAAGCATCGATGTATTGAGGATCAAAATGCCAAAGGAAAAGAAAGCCAAAAATCAGCCAACAAATACGGAAGAAAGTGAACTATTTTCAAATAAAGAATATGCATTGACTTTGGTAGAACTTAAGAAAACAATTCAAGAATGCCAGATAAGGGCAATCACAGCAATTAATAAAGAATTGGTTCATCTTTACTGGATGATTGGAAAGACAATTGTTGAGAAGCAGAAAAAAAATGGATGGGGAACAGGTGTTATTGAAAAGCTCGCCAAAGACCTACAAGGCACATTTCCTGGGATAGAAGGATTTTCAAGAGCCAATATATTCAGGATGAAAGCATTTTTTTCAGCTTATGAAAAAGTCGCACAAGCCGTGCGACAGTTTGAATCCCTCCCAATATTTTACATTCCTTGGGGGCATAATATTTTGCTTTTACAGAAGTTAAAAAATAATGACGAAAGGTTGTGGTATGCTTCAAAATCTATTGAACATGGTTGGAGCCGTGCAATGCTGGAGATATGGCTAAAATCAGATTTTTATCACAGAGAAGGGAAAGCCATTACGAATTTTCAACAGACTTTACCTAAACCTCAATCAGACTTAGCACAGCAAACTCTTAAAGACCCTTATGTTTTTGACTTTCTTACGCTTCATGAAGATCACATCGAAAAAGATCTCGAAGATGGTCTAGTTAGGCATATTCAAAAGTTTTTATTGGAGCTTGGTCAGGGCTTCTCATTTATGGGTAGGCAGTACCCCATTGTAGTAGAAGGAGATACTTCATACATTGACTTACTTTTCTACCACGTAAAGCTTAGGTGCTTTGTGGTAATCAAGCTTAAGGCGAGAGCATTCAAGCCAGAAGATGCTGGACAATTGAATTACTATCTTTCAGCCGTAGATGATATTTTGAAACACCCTAACGATAACCCAACAATCGGTATTCTACTATGCAAAACCAAAAAGAAGGTTAAAGCCGAATATGCTTTTAGGGATATTAAAAAACCAATGGCAGCAATTGAATATGAAACATTGCTAACAGAGGCATTGCCAGAAGATCTTAAGTCAAGTTTGCCGACCATTAAGGAAATTGAAGAAGAATTAGAAAAGGATACTAAGACATGGCCACAGGAAATCAATTGATATCAGATCCAAATTCAAAAGAATCAGAAATGATAGTTCTAGGACGCATGTTAACCTGAATTTTGGTTTTATATCTTTGACAATGAATAACAGAGATAAAATTTAAATGACAAAGAGAGGGAGAACAATTTCAGGATGTTTTTTTCTCGTGATCAATGAGAAAGGAGAAATTTTGGCTTTTCAGCTCAACCCTGGAAATGTTGCTGATGTCTCTATTGTAAATTAAATATTAATTGCATAATTAAAACTTTTTTAGATAAATTGTCTACTCTCAATAAAATGGAGGACAATATGTTTCAAAAATATTTCATGGCAATTTTATGTGCTTTAATGACATTTGTTTCTATTAGCTGTTTTGCCAAAGACACTGATTTAGGCTGTTTAATTTCTGTGGTTGATGGACATAAAGTGTATTTAAAGCCAGGCTCTGTTCAGATAGCTAAAAATGGAATTTTCATTAACGTAGCTGGTCAACTTAGAGCAATTAATCATTTAGAAATAGACGAACAAGGAGTTTATTTTGATATTTACAGACAAGCTGCACATGGGGATGTATGCCCAGCTTGCTATATTCCTTTAGTTTGGGGATTATGTATGAATCCTGCATGTCCAAGCAAAGGATAAAAAGTTACTACTCATAGAGACCAATGCTAAAACCATTATTTTTATATCTTATTTTGTTCTTTCCATTTTTAGGTTGGTCTCATCCAAATCTTGATAAAATTCCTTCAAAAGATCGTCAGACACTAGAGAACTTTTTTGATTATCTCATTCACAATTCAATCATTGGCTATTCACTTTGTGGTGAAAAACCTGTTTCTATAGAAACATTTCCGACTCTGTCCAAAATTCCGGCTCGATATGCAGTTATAATTTTTACAAAACATCCAGGTTATTCGATTGTATGGAATGGAATAGAGATTTGGCAACGCTATAGCCATTTATTTTCTTCAAATAATTTTGTTTTAGATTTATTCCAGCTTACAGCACAATTGTTTTAATTAATAAACGAGCAACGTTAAAAGTTATAGAAGATAACCTAGACTTGTTTCAAAAGCATTCTAATTCAAACCAAAACGCCGCAGAATTCTTAAAAGAAGTTTGTTGTCCTAAAGACAGAGACTACATGATTCGTTATAACATAACTTTGCTGGGCATTTTGCTTGGTTACGGAAGAAACAACTCCATAGCCTTCTCTAAAAGAGGCTATCTTCAAAAATTAGAAGGATTTCAACTATACAACGCTAATCAATCTTTAAACGCCTTTGTGAATCCTGGATTTTTTTATCATCAATAATGGAACGAATGAAGAAGAAAACGAAGAAATTAGGCAAACGCTTCAGATAGCTAAAAAAATATGGAAGCGGCCTTTAAAAAAGACCACTATCTCGAAAGTTTTATAACTCTATTTACTCGTTTATTCTCATGTGATTTTTTAAAGGCGCTTATTTTACCTTACTGAATTTTCGCTGATTTGTCCTTAAAGAGACTTATGCTTGAGATTTTTAAATGTAAGTACAGAGAAGTTTTAAACAAGAGATTTATTTACCAAGGCATTTTATATACTGTCTATTTTAAGAGTTTTGATAGCCTCATCAGAAAT
>NZ_BASL01000647.1:0-2105 GCF_000648255.1 Candidatus Protochlamydia sp. R18
GATCATTTACTGTTTCAATGACAGCTCACTTTCTAAGAAGAATTTTGTCTATCAACTTCGTCAGCTTCTACTTCCTATTTGATCTTAGGGTTGTCAATAGTCAAGACCTTGTTTCAACAGCCTTATCGAAAGTTCTTTTGAAATAACCCCCTTATCATCAAATGGCTTCTCAGAAATCCCTTTTGACAAGGTTTCGGCAATAGAGACATCAGCAGCATTTCCAGAGTTAAGCTGAAAAGCCAAAATTTATGATTGGTTTAACTGATATTGTTTAGCTTGTTGAAAAAATAAATGAGCGTATTCTTGGTCTGCTCTCAGCAAATAATCTTGAGTGCCTTCTTCTACTAATTTGCCAAATTTAAAAACCAAAATTCGATCAGCCATCTTGATAGATCCGATTCGATGGGTAATCAATAAAACTGTTTTCCCTGAAGATGCATCAGCAAACTGGTTAAATACTTCGATTTCACTTTTTGGATCTAAGGAAGCTGTAGGTTCATCTAAAATTAACAAGCTTGCATTTTTAACAAAGCTGCGAGCCATGGCAATTTTTTGCCATTCTCCACCAGATAAAGATGTTCCACCGAATTCTTTTCCAAGAGGTGTCAATAAACCGTTTGGAAGGTTTTGCAATGTTTTTTCCAATCCACCAGCTTTTGCTGCTTGTAAAATATGCTCTTCATTGGCATGTATGTTTCCAAGCAAAATATTTTCGCGTACAGTAAAGTGATAATGTCCAAAATCTTGAAAACTTCCGCTTATTAAGGCTCTCCAATTCTGGATATTGATTGTTTTCAAATCTACACCCTCTACAGTAATTCTTCCTTCGGCTGGATCGTAAAATCGAAGTAATAATTTTACGATCGTAGATTTCCCGGCACCGTTATGATCGACAAGGGCCTATTTTTTCACCTTTACGAATTTTAAAGCTTACATTTGTAAGAGCACATCGCCCATCAGGATAAGAAAAAGAAACATTTTCAAAACTAATTTCTTGAGTAAAAACGGGCATTATTTTTGAGTTTTGATCGGAAATTGAGTGATTCGAAGAAGCTAGAAAACGCTTTAGCTTACTAAAAAAAAGAATAATCGGAGTCATCATTCCTGTGTAAGAAATACATCCGGACAGTTGAGACTGGGTCATTACAAGTGCCTGAATCGCTACTACGAGTTCGCTAATTTCTAATGCTTTATTTTTTGTTTGTATGATGATTTGAGATAGGATGAAAAGATAACCCAGAACTGTTACCCCAGATAAAAAAATGGATAGAAAAGATTTCTTCCATCGCTCTTTAGATAAGGCAATATGTAAAGCTAAAGCTCCTTGTTTATACTTTTGGATCAAATAATCTCCGAAAGCAAAAAGCCTCAATTCTTTTGCTATACGCCCGTCTAAAGGTAAAGAAGCGATCCAACCAAGTTTTCTGGCCTCTGGACTTGAAAACAGCATTTGGTCCCATGATTGTTTTTCAAACCAAAATGTTGAAAAAGCGTGAGGCAAGCTTGCTAAAAACATGGCAATAGGAACCCACCATTCAAGAGAACCCAATACAAATAAGACAGCTATGAGTGCGATGCATTCTTTTAGAAATCCTGAACATACATATACAAAATTTAAAGGGCGCCTTGAAGATTCGTTTTTTAGGAACTGTATTTCGTCATATAATTTAGAATTTTCAAATGAATCAAGGCCTTGAATAGCGGAAGCCTTTTCCATTAGTAAAACGTTACAATGACATAAAAATTTTTCATTCAAATGTAATCTGAAAATGGAGACGATGGGACTTAATACAGTATCTGCTAATAGTAGTCCCGTCCATATAGAAACAAACATATAAGGAAAGGAAGATTCTAAGCTGATCCAATCTATCATAGCTTGAATCGAGTAAAGTGACGCTGCTGGGATTAATCCTTGAAGGAGGACAAATGTAAATAAAAAAATAGCTTCGCATGGGGCGGAGAGTAAAAGCTGTTTGATCGACCAGAAAAATATGCGCGTTTTAGAGCTCATCACTTTCATGTTTTTTCTTTATTAAAGATAGGGAACTAAATGTTTTTGTAAAATTTTGCAATCAAATTGCATTTTTTCATTTGATCTTTGCAAA
>NZ_BASL01000646.1:0-8145 GCF_000648255.1 Candidatus Protochlamydia sp. R18
TTTTTTCTTAAGTAACTTTTCATTCGAAAAGCTATTAATTTTATCAATGGAATCTATATCCCCAATAGAAATGTCATTGAAAATGTTTTTCTCAAAAGTTTGAATCACCTCGAATGAGTAATTTTCAGGAATTTATTCAACAAATTTCGATGTCACATTCATTGGGCCACATTCTTCCAGCATTGAAAATTTAAATTGGAAAAGAGGCCTTAGTAACTATTTTTTAAATGTTTCTAAAGGTCTTCTGAAGTCAATATACAAAATGATACGTTCTTCATTAGAATAATTCCAAGCGCTATGTTCTAAGTTGTCATTAAAAACAATCCCATCACCTGGCTTTTTCCAAATGAAGGTTTGATCTTTGACTTTTAATCCGCATTGTTCTTCAGCAGGAATAATTAATCCTAAATGGCAAATAAATGAGAGAGGATTGTTGTGTCGATGAGGGGCTAAGTCGCTGTGGGGATGAAGCCTTGAAAGAGCGACGAAATTAATGCTAGGGAAATGTTTTAAAAGAGCTGTCGTTTTAGGAAATCGGATAGGAAGAGAATCTAATACTTGTTCCCTTTGCTCTAAAGTTAAGCCTGCACTGACTTCCATTCCGTGACCTGAATAGTTCCCAAAATAGATGGGAAAAACAGTCCAATTCCCACTTAGAAATTGACAATGACCTGATTGATCATAGGT
Source organism: Candidatus Protochlamydia sp. R18 (assembly GCF_000648255.1). Taxonomy (NCBI): domain Bacteria; kingdom Pseudomonadati; phylum Chlamydiota; class Chlamydiia; order Parachlamydiales; family Parachlamydiaceae; genus Candidatus Protochlamydia; species Candidatus Protochlamydia sp. R18. The sequence goes on from NZ_BASL01000646.1 coordinate 688, forward strand.
ATCACTACCCCATCGGAGCCAAACTTTATTTTCGATCAACTCATCTTGAATGATCGGAAGATTAATTTGAATATCATGAATTTCTTTAAAACGTTTGATTGGAAAAAAGGGAGTTTCTTCATCAAATTCAAATAAAATCATATATACCTTAATAGTAAAATCGTGGTTATAAGAGTATTTTTAAAACATTGGATGACAATTTATGTTTTAATCAAGAAGAGATTTTGTGTATAACAAATTTTTATTTAATTGATTGAGGCATGATGATTTCTTTGGTGATCTTTGTAGCCTGCTATATTAGCTTTGTCTTAGTTCCTCAGCATAAAGCGATGATTTCATTAATAGGCGTTGCTGCTTTAATTATTTTACAACAAATAGGGTTGTTAGCGGCTTTTCATGAAATTCACTGGAACGTTATGGGGCTTTTCATGGGGACATTGATTTTGGCAGAGTTATTTCTGTATTCGCGAGTCCCAGCTGTGTTTGCGGAATGGTTAGTTGACCGTTCAAAAACAGTAAGAAGCGCTTTAATTAGTATTTTTCTTTTATCAAGCATTATTTCTATGTTTGTTGAAAATGTGGCTGTTGTTTTGTTAATCGCTCCAGTTGCCTTGGCGCTTTGCGAAAAATTAAAAATTTCACCTGTAAAACCGTTGATTTTATTAGCCATGTTTTCCAATTTACAGGGAACTGCAACGTTGATTGGGGATCCGCCTAGTATGATTTTAGGCACTTATATGAAAATGACTTTTGGTGATTTTTTTGTTTATTTAGGAAAGCCTGGTATTTTTTTTATTGTGCAAGTGGGTGCTTTTTTTACACTGTGGCTGGCTTTTTATCTTTTCAGAAATTTTAAACAACCTGCTGAATTGATCAAACTCGAAAAAGTGAAATCTTGGATTCCTTCATTATTGTTAGTGATTTTGATTGTAGGATTATCTATTGGCTCTCCTTTTGATCCAGATTCTTCTTGGATGGTAGGATCTTTTTCAATGGGTTTGGCTATAATAGGATTGATCTGGCACCATTTAGGCCCTAAATGGGTATTTACAGAACAGATTCTCAAGACGTTAGATTGGAAGACAACTTTTTTTCTGATGGCTCTATTTATTTTAGTCGGAGCTGTTCGTTTAGAGGGGTGGATGGACGCTTTAGCAAAGTGGATTGTGAGTCATGTTCCTCCTAATCTATTGATGGTTTATTTTTTTTTAATTTTTATTTCTTTAATCATATCAGCATTTGTCGACAATGTCCCTTATCTTCTCGCCATGATTCCTGTCGTGCAACAGGTAGCGGATAATACGGATTTTTCTTTGTCTCTCTTAATGTTTGCTTTATTTATTGGAACTTGTTTGGGAGGAAATATCACTCCTGTTGGTGCATCAGCAAATATAGTCGCAGTGAGTTTTTTGGAAAAGAATGGGTATTCTGTTACTTTTTCAACTTATACGTACTACGGACTTTTATTCACAGGAATGGCTATTATTCCGGCAACCATAACTTTGTGGGTCCTATGGTCTTAATAATCAAGCTTGAGTGAGTTTTTATAAATTCATCCAGATTTATTATCTGCAAAATAATAGAATTTAGAGAGTCATTTGAGGAAATTCTACTCATTTTCCAGCGTCTGTAAAAATCTCCAACCTAAAAAAATAAAAGGGAGGCTAAGACCTAAAAAAACACTCCAATAATGGCTCTTCCATTGGAGGGTAAGAGTTCCTTCTTGTGAAAAAAGAAGCAGAACGACTCCAAACAAGAAAAAAATAGATCCTGACATCAAAAATAAAGTAGGTAAAATGTCTTTTTTGAGAAGAGTCCAAGACATTTCTATCGTAACAAACGATCCTTCAGCTAATTCGGTCTGTTCCTTAGATTGAAATTCGTTTTGTTCATTTTCTTGGATTTGGTAGAGAGGAGTCGGAATTTCTTCTTCTTCTTCTTCCGATGAGTGGTAAGATGGTCTCCAACCTGAGTTTTCTTCATCTACAGCGTGAATATATACTCCGCAGTAGGGGCAATTATCTACGTTTTTTGCGACATTTCCTTCACAATTCCAACATAACTTTTTTTTAGGTACTGCGCTCATTAAAACGCCCTATTAATCTTATATAAATATTTAACTTTTTAACTTATTATTGGGATGCTCCGATCTCCATGTAGAAGGATTATAAACACCTATTGACATATTATCTTTTTCTTTATCAAAACGCAAGCATTAGAGAAAAATTTCATATAAATTTTGTCAAGTCCAAATTAAATAGAATTGCATATCTAACTTAAGTTGTTATTATTTAGTTGATTGTGATTTTTAACTTAATTTAATTTAAGTAAATAAAAAAGTTGTTTTTAGCCTTTAAAGATTGTTGAAAACAGCAAAAATAGCTAATTTTTAGAATCATTTTCTATGAAAAAACGAATTCTAATATTATTATTTAGAAAAGTCTTTTAAATGCACTTTTAAAAGACTTTTCTTCTTTCTTTTTTTGTTTTTGTTAACTTAGAGGTAGATTTAGATCTTTATTTTATTTTAATAATAAGTTTTTTTATATGGAAAGACTATTTGAGATCTTATTTTCTTCTTGTTTGATGCATTTATTTCCAAATTTTTCAAAGAAGTATGATGATTCTGAATTGACAATTGTATATGCTAAACATCTCATTTTAGAGTTTATGCTAATTAAAAATTTAGGAAGTTTTAACTCTAGTGACAAGTTTATCGAAGGAGAGAATAATGGAAATAAAAAAATTCGATGTGGCTGTTCTTGGAGGAGGCCCTGGCGGCTATCCAGCTGCGATTCGAGCAGCACAACAAGGTAAATCTGTTGCATTGATTGAAGCCAAAGAATTGGGTGGTACTTGTTTAAATAGGGGGTGTATTCCTTCAAAAGCTTTAATTGCTGGAGCAGAAGTTGTTGATCGCATCCATGAAGCGAAAGAATTTGGAATTCATGTGGGTGAAGTTAATATCGATTATGCTCAACTTGCTTTCCATAAAGACCGAGTGATTGAACGAATGCGTAAAGGCTTAGAAGGGCTTATGGCAACTAATAAAATTACTGTTTTTAAAGGATTTGGACAATTTATTTCCCCTCGAGAAATTAAAATCAAAGGTCAGGATAATACAAGTATTACCGCCGATCAAATTATCATCGCGACAGGATCAGAACCGCGTAATATTTCAGCTTTCCCATTTGACTATGAACGCATTCATGACTCTACCTCACTGCTAGCCATGAAAACTCTTCCTGAAAAACTTATTATCGTTGGAGGGGGAGTCATTGGCTGTGAATTTGCCTCTCTTTATGCCACTCTTGGTGTCCATGTGACAATCTTAGAATTGTTGCCACGTTTAATTTCGACTGAGGCTATTGAAGTATCACAAGCATTGACAAAAGCATTTATTAAGCGAGGTATTCAAGTAGAAACAGGTGTAAAAGTTCAAAAAATTGAACAAGTTGAGATGGGAATACAAGTTCAAGTAGAAGAAGGAAAACATTACGTTGCTGACTGTTGTTTAGTCGCAGTAGGTCGTTCTCTCAATACTAAAAACATTGGACTTGACAAAGCAGGTATTTTAGTTCAAGAAAATGGGATGATTGCTGTCAATGATAAAATGCAAACAAACGTTGATGGTATTTACGCGGTAGGGGACATTGCATCGAAGTGGTGGTTAGCTCACGTTGCTTCTCACCAAGGCCTTATAGCAGCAGACCAAATTTGTGGAAAAAGTAGTCGTATGTATTATCACGCGATTCCTTCCGTAATCTTTACTCATCCTGAAATCGCAACAGTCGGATTATCACTTGAAGAAGCGACGAAAAGAGGATATAAAGCTAAGTTAGCGAGCTTTCCTTTTCAGGCGCTTGGAAAATCTCAAGCTGCTTTGCAGGCAGAAGGATTTGCCCAAATTGTTGTCGAAGAAAAATCAGGACAGATTCTTGGCGCTCAAGTTGTTGGTTATGAAGCCTCTGTAATGATTGCAGAAATGACTCTAGCTATTACGAACGAATTAACCGTGGAATGTGTGGCAGAAACCATCCATGCCCATCCTACTCTACCGGAAGCTTGGCTAGAAACAGCACTACTAGGGGAAGGCTTACCCTTGCACTTACCCCCTAAAACGCAAAAAAAGGGATAAGATTCAATTTTTAAAGGACTGCTGTGATGGAAAACTCTCCAAAAACTCGTCGCTTAAATATTTTACCAGATAATCCTGAAAATACTGGAGATGGCGTGGTAGGGCTTGGCCGCTTTCCTTCATGGTTGCACCGGCCACTTCCTAAAGGAAATCAACTTCAGATTACTGGGCAAGTCATCAACCAAAATCGCTTACACACTGTTTGTGAAGAGGCTAAATGTCCCAATCTCTTAGAATGTTGGACTAAAAAAACTGCCACATTTCTTGTGATGGGTAAAGAGTGTTCACGTAACTGTGGTTTTTGTGATATAGACTTTTCAAAAAATCCTAAACCCCTAGATCGAAGTGAACCGTCGAGAGTTGCTTTATCTGTCCAGCAGTTAGGATTAAAGCACGTTGTAATCACAATGGTAGCACGAGATGATTTGTCTGATGGAGGAAGTTCTCATCTCGTCGAGGTCATTGACGCGATTAGGCAAACCAATGAAGATGTAACTATTGAGGTCTTAACTTCAGATTTTGAAGGAAATCGAAAGGCTCTAAGCCTTGTTTTACAGGCTAAACCTGAAATTTTTAATCATAATATTGAAACAGTTCGTCGTTTAACTCCACGTGTTAGACATAAAGCCACTTATGAAAGAACTTTAAATGTACTTGAACAAGCTGCTCAAAAGAAATATCACTCCCAGCTTAAGGTTAAATCGGGAATAATGGTGGGGTTAGGTGAGACTGAGGAAGAAATTTTTGAAACATTATTAGATTTAAAAAGGGTAGGATGTGAAATTGTCGCCATCGGACAGTATTTACAACCTAATCGGCAAAAACTTCTTGTAAAATCTTTTGTTCATCCCGATATTTTTAAAAAATATGAGCAATATGGATTGAGTATAGGAATACCCCATCTTTATTGTGGACCTTTTGTTAGATCTAGCTATAACGCAAATTTAGTTCTTATGCGTGCAAATCAAAAAAAAGCAATTGTTAACAGCGAATAGTAATTAGGTGAATGATGCAAGAATCAGGCGAACCATTTGAACATTATCCTTTAGTAGATGCAATGGATCATGAAATTTTAATGCATCGAGACGCTCATTTTGGCGGTCTCTTTTCTGTCATGTTAGATTATTATAAAGGAGAAGGAAAAGGAATTCAGCCTGACTTTACAATTGAGAGAATTGAACGATTGGCAACTCTTGAAGCTGAAATGAAAGAAAATTTAGCAGCTTTATTTTTTACAGCATCGGAAGCGCAAAAAGTGGCTGACGCGAGAGCAACGTATCAAAATTTACGTTCTATTTATGAAATTCAAAATCAACAAAATCGTTTTCCTCGATTGATTGCTGATTTAATTTTAACTGAAGACGAAGAAGCAGAAAAAGAAGTGAATGCCATTGTGGCGGAGAAAGATAAAATTGTTCCTCTTCTTATTGAATGTTTGGGCAATGAGCAATTTTATGATCCAATTTTTCCTGGCTATGGATTGCTACCCTCTTTGGTAGTTAAATGTTTAGGTAAAATTGGAGACAAACGAGCTATTATTTCTTTATTTGAAGCGCTTGGTCAAGGAGATTTTTTTGCAGATGAACAAATACTTAGAGCGCTCAAAGCAATTGGGGATCCTGCAAAGGCTTTTTTATTAAAAGTTGTTTGCGGGAAACCTCTGAATGAAGATAATGAACGTGCTGCGATTGGCTTACTTGCTTTTAAAGAAAATCCTGAAGTTGCAAATACATGTTTTAATCTATTAAAAAACGAAGATATTCAAAAAAGACCTTGCCTCTCCACTTATTTGGCTTTAGCTTGCATAGGTTTACAAGATGAGCGTTTAAGACAAGAATTTCGGAAAATGGTTACCCAGCCGCAACTCAATGCAATGTTGAAAGAGGATATGAAAGGAATTATTCACAGTTGGGATCAACTCGATCAATAAATCCTAGTATTTTGATAATCAATAGAGTTAAAAAAACAATGAAGCTAAAATCATTAACGAACACACAAAGGAACTTGCCAGAAACGCTCTTTGAGAAAGAGTGTTTCTTCCTAGAGTTGGTAGAATTTTTGAGGTAAGGATGCCATGGCTGCTAGATTTTATTGATTTCATTATCAATGATTTACTTGAGGGAAGATTTAAAGACCCAAGTCACTTGTCATGAGAACGATGAGTTGAAAATGATCAGTGGTTATAGCTTGTCTTCCATAAAAAAATTGCCAAGTGCTTGCTAGGCTAGTGGATCCTTTAAAAAACGCTGGACTTTTTTTGCAAAACGGCTTGAATCCTTAAAAAAAAGCCCTCTATTTCACTGATCAATTTAATGTTTATTAGGAAACTATTTCTTGGAGCCAACATCAACCCAGTTAGCAAGCCATCTGGTCAGACAAGCTACCTTGAAAGATTCATTGTACTCTTAAGACAAAGTGTGCAAGACTTGTAAGGAAAACACTTTCATTTTCTAAAAAGCTAACTAATCCCATTGGCTTAATAAAATATTTTATTTGTGATAACCATAGATAATTGAGAACCTTACCTATTTAGCAATATCTTTAAATTTATATTTAATTATAATTTTATGATTAATTATAAAAATTAAATTGTAAATTATGTAAATATATTTTCTTCTTAATAAGAAAAACAAAATATCATAAAATTAACTAATAAATTAAAAAATAGAATTCTATGCAATTAAAATATATAGATGGCGATGCTCCTAGCAACTACTCTGCTCTTTCTTCTAGCCCAGATCCAAAATTAAACCAAAGTACAATAAACAATGGTAAAACATATATTCTTTTAGGAAGCTTTGAAAAAACATACCTTTTAAAGCGTAGAATTGGAATTGGAATATATGTAGCTTTTAAGACTTTATGTACGTTAGGATTGGGGCTTTTTTCTGAAAGCGTTCGAGAAGATTGGAAGTCTTTTTGGAGCGGTAAAAAAAGTAAAATTATTTACTCTTCTTCTCCCTCATTTTTACCAATTAAACTTTTGGCAGACCAAGGCGATGCAAAAGCTCAATACAAACTCGGATTGATGTATGATGAAGGCTGTGGTGTGACACAATCAGATGCAGAAGCTTTTAAATATTTTAAACTCGCTGCCGATCAAGGTGATGCAGATGCCCAATACGARCTTGGRGTCATATATGCCAATGGRSGGGGTATTACACAATCAGGGCAAGAGGCTATTAAATATTTTAAACTCGCTGCCGATCAAGGCCATGCAGATGCTCAATATAATCTTGGAGTCATATATGCCAATGGGCAGGGTATTACACAATCAGGGCAAGAGGCTATTAAATATTTTAAACTCGCTGCCGATCAAG
>NZ_BASL01000645.1:0-40239 GCF_000648255.1 Candidatus Protochlamydia sp. R18
GCTTGTCTGACCAGATGGCTTGCTAACTGGGTTGATGTTGGCTCCAAGAAATAGTTTCCCAATAAACATTAAATTGATCAGCGAAATAGAAGGCTTATTTTTTTAAGGATTCAAGCCGTTTTGCAAAAAGAAGCCCAGCGGTTTTTTATCTCGAGGATCCACTAGCCTAGCAAGCACTTGGCAATTTTTTTATGGAAGACAAGCCATAACCACCGATCATTTTCAACTCATCTTAAATAAGAAGAGATTGTTGTTTATCAATTTTTCTTTGTTCTTGATCGAGTCTTCCTAATTCGTATCCTTCGTAATCGACAAATTTAAAAAATCTTTCGAAAGCGGGAAAGGCTTCACATGTTAGTCTAGCCATTGTTTGAGCTATATGGCGATAACTTGGATGACCTGCTGGAGCAGAACGTAATTCGCAAAGCCACTGAAGTGCACGCAAATTCACATGAAAATACCAACGAATATTATACGCCATTGGAACGATATATTGAGCTTCTTCAGGGAGTTCGCTTGAAATCAAATCAAAAACTTCTTTAGCTTGGTTGAGTGCATGACAATATGCTTCTTCGTAAGGAGTGTTTTGAATTTCTGGAGGAATATAAAATCCGTAGTCGCAACAAAGAAGTTGTCGTTCTTGCGTTAAAATGCGATGTCTATGTAAATCTCGATAAGCGCCAAAATCTGAGATGATTTCGAAAGTAAATTCAGCATGTTCGAGAGCTCTTGGAGATTTTTGTCGCCTATTTTCACGTGCATTACAGCCGGCATCTAAAATTCGCGCGAGCTCTTCATCGGACAACTGCTTACATTGATTCCAAATGTCTGCAAATCCTTTATCCCCTAGTGAAAACAGAAGAGCAGCAGCGACCTTAGTAACAGCTTCTGGATCGGAAGAAACCAGACGAACTCCAGGTTGAAGTGATCGATCACATTTACCAAGATATTGTTCGGCAATTAGTTTAAGCTCCGATTGCATTGTTTCTAAAAACTGGGCGTAACTTTGATGCGTACGATGGGCTGGATCTGAGCGGCGTACAAACGAAGGAATAATTTTAGAAAGCTCTTGATGACTTCTTTTAGCGATATCTTGTAATTCTGCCAAATTTTGACAATTCATTCTGTGAATAAGATGTTCAAAAAACCGACCATTTCCGTAAATTCCCATATTGGTAAGGGTTCCGGCAGGTAGTAAGCCTCGTAAACAGTCTAAAACTTTAGCTCGCAACGCGGCTGTATAAGCGGTTTTGGAAATAGAGGGATCTTTGGGGAATCGTTGTTCAATAATAGCTGTCATTGGAGGAATTAAACGACTATACGTATCGAATAACATATTACAGGTTTGCACATAACTATCGCGATAAGCTGAAGTCATTAAAATTGGTTCTCGATAGAAAAGGTATTCTCCATTCACTTTTTGATCAAAATAAATATAGCGAGTCGATTTTTCAAGAGGAGATCCTCCAATACGATGGTCTTCAATCAGTTTAGCGGCCATCATAGAAACATTTTCAATCGCTAGATGAGCTCCTCCTAATTCGCCAATTGAGTCATCTCCATAACCATCTAAAATTCGATCGTAAAAAGCTTGCGCTTTTCTAATGGCCTCACTTTGATGAGTTTGTTGTTTCTCTTCTTCTTTGAAAGCTACTCCAACAATATCTTCAAACGCCGTTTCATCATTGTTAGAAATGAATTCTTTAAGTAATAAGCTTCTTAATCCCAGACTAGATCGCGAATAACGCGAAAAAAGCGCGCCTTTAATGACTTCGGGTAAATTTCTCAATGCGAAAACATGACTAGATGTATTGGTAACATATCGCTTTAATGTTTGAATTTGCGATTCAGTGAATTCTTCATAATCATCTGTTAGCATAACGGATCCTCAAATCTGCTCATTTTTGGGAAATAAACAGTTCTAGCCTGCCATAAAGCCACTCGTCTTTCAAGTAAAATGTCATTTTTCTCTTCAATGGTGATTTTTTAAGGGGATTTCAATAAGGGATATTTGATTTCTATCGATCTATTCATTATAACCTTATGAGATTAAATGTTAAAATTTTGACAGTAAATTAAGAAATTTTTATGAGTAACTTAAATAAACACAATGATTGGGAAAGATGGAATCAAGAAGGATTTATTCCTGGCCCGGAAGAATCTGAAGTAAATTTTAATCAACGTGTTGCTTTTTGCGAAAATTTAAAGCAAAAACTCATTCAAAATACCGAACCTGATATTCCCTTTGAAGAAAGCGATCTTGCATCCCAAGTTATGTTGCAAGAAGCAGCCGAAGAGACTAAGCAAATTTATGGAATAGCACCTCATTGGCCCCCTCTTTTTTTTAACAACTATCAATTAGCTCCCTGGCATGCTGGTTGTGCGTGGATTTTTCAATTAGACGAGCAAACTCCTACAGCAGCTTTTTTGCAATTACGAGCTCAATTTAAGGAGCGGCCGAATTACCTAAGAATTTATAATCGCAAAGAATTGTTGGTTCATGAATTAGCTCACGTAGGTCGCATGATGTATACAGAACCGCAATTTGAAGAAATATTAGCCTATCAATCTTCTCCCTCTCGTTTGCGTCGTTTTTTAGGACCTATCGTGCAATCTTCAAAAGAAAGTTTGTTATTTATTTTGCTTTTAGGTGTTATTTTGGTAGCAAACTTAGCTCTTCTCATGACTAATATCTCTTTAGCCACAACTTTTATGCTAGGATTGCAGTTAATCCCTATTTTTTTTGTTGGATTAGCTTTAGGACGTTTATTTCGCAAGCAATACCTCATTAACCGGTGTCGAAAAGTATTGGAAATCTATTTGCCAAATAAACAAGTAGCTAACCATTTCCTCTATCGTTTATTAGATTCGGAAATTCGAATATTTGCACGCTCTTCTCAAGCAGAAATGCAAACCTTTATACAAAATCAAGCAGTTAATAATTTTCGTTGGAAATTTTTAGTCTCTTTATATCCTCTTAAAAAGGAATAAATATTTCTCCTTTTTAAAAATAATTTTTACCTTATTTATTTAAGGTGGCAATTTTTTCTTCTGATTTGTCTTTAGAAGACTATAAATTTTTTTCTTTACTTACTTCAAGCAGAGTTGCCGCTTTTCTTTTTCTTAAGAGTTTTGTCGGGAAATATAAAATTTTTTCAAGTCATTCTTTATCACTTTTTTCTGCCAAGGGTGGGGGGTATTCTTTTTGGCAATTCTTCTTCACATTTTTCAGTTATGGTTTCTTCCAATATAGATAAAATTTTGAATGTGCCTGACTTAAACGAGGAGTTTTATTTAGTTTACTTTTAGTAAAAAAAATTTGATTAGCAATTAATGAAATAGGAGAAAATGCGTTCCAAGCTTCTATTTGAGGTGAACTTGAAGGAAAGATGTTATTTTTAGATTGCGATAATAAATGTGATTTATTTAGGTCTGAGTTAATATACTACATTGATAAAAAATGGATTTTCTATTGTATAGTGGAAGAGGAATTTTGAACCATAGCTTTAATACATTATCGCTGAGGGTTTTTAAGAGGGTTTCCTTAGATTGGAAGAAAACATAGAATTATTTTTATAATAAATTTTAATTTTATTTAACTATACTATTGTATCTAGAATTAAAATAAATTTCTAACTCATTAATTAAAGCTTCCGCGGGTGATTCATCTATTGTTTGTGTAAAAATTGCCAGATCTTTTTGAGTTTTTTGTATCAAATCTTGAATAAAATCAGTAGTTAGGTCAATAGGTTTTTCCATATCATCAAGAAAAACTAATAATTGTTCGAACGCACAAAGCTGAACCTTTCTTTCAAAATCGCTAAGCATAGGAGGGGCGTAACCGATTTTTTCAGAAAAGTATTGTAGAAGAATATTTTGAGAGGCTTTGCCAAGCGCCGAACCGATAAGACGGATATAAGCTGATATGTCATTTTCTTCTAAATCTGAAATATCAGAGATCATTTGTTCTCGGCTTGTTTCTAGGATGGTCTTAGCTTGTTGGAATCTTTCAGCTGGAGTTCCTTTACGAAGAAGAGTTTGATTACCTTCTAACCACTCGTCTTCCAGTAGCTTAGCTGGATATTGAATAAATTTCCTTGTAATTTCTTCTTGAAGAGATGTGAGAAGATCGAAAGGGGAAACAGACGAATGAATTTTTTCATAAAAAATGGAGAGTATTTTTTTGTTGTTTTCGGTAAATAGAAAACAACCTTTTAAAATAGCTTCTTGTAATTGCCTATGCAAAGGTAAAATAATCGCTTTATTTTTATCAAAATTTTCTCGCTTGAGTTTGAATTGTTGATAGCTTTTAGCAATATAATCAGGATCAAATAATAAGAGTTGGGAAAGTTTTTTTTTGCGAGATTCAATTTGTCTATATAAGGGGATTTGCTCTGTTCTCAAAGTATAGGCATGCACTAACTCATCTATTAACGCCCATCCACAGTGTTGAGAAGGATAGGGAAACCCGGAATGTGTGGCTTCCGAAGAGAGTTGAATATGATCAATAATAGGCATGCTCATTAAATCGGAAGACTGCTTAAATGATCCAAATAATATAATAATAGACCCTGGACCTATAGTTAATTGCTGTCTTATTAATACAAGTTCATTTTCCAATTCCAAGTTAATAGGGCTTTGAGTAATGAGTTGTAAAATTTCAGCAGTTGAATAGGATTGCGGAAGATGCGATTGTATCATCCGAATCGCCTTCATGCGAAATGTATCAAGCATGAATTGTTCAGCTTTTTTATGCGTAGTTTGCTTAACGGCATGCGTTTTTTTAAAAGAGTTAGCTTGAAATGCTATTCCTAATTCTTTCAAAGTTGTTTTAGTTTTATCGGAATAAACACTCGCGTCATATTTAATAGAAACGGTATGAGGTAATTGAATCAGTTGTCCTTTAATTTCTTTATCGGATAAAAGATTATTACGCTCATAATTATAGAAGTCATATCTTGCTAAAGATTTATAATCTTTTTTTAAAATTGAATTATAACGTTGGATGGCTTCTAAAGCCGAATTGGCTAGCTTTTGCTGTGAGGAATCTCCAGTTTTTAATTTTTCAATTAATGAGGAGTGACTTTGTAAAACGTCTCTTGCTTGCAAAATTTGTTGCTTGAGATCATATAGTTTTTTTTCTTGTTGATGACGTATTGTTGCAAACAATAAGGGCCCCATAAAAGACTTTGCAAACCCTAGAAATTTTTCGAGGCGGTTTTTTTTCTTCGCAATTAAACTTCCGTCCTCTTTGACTTCTAAACTAGACGCTTCAGGTTGTGTAAAAATATCGATTTTCTTAATTGCAGTCTTTAGGATATCAACAACATGAGACAAAGAATGAGGGGGAATTTGATTTTTGCCATCTTCGTTTTTCATCACGTATGGTCGGTCCGTTAAACTTTTCATTTGGAAATTAATTTTTAAAAAAATTTTGATAAATGAAAATAAAAATAGAGGCAATCTATAAATATTAGATTAAGAAAATTTTAAATTTGCAAAGTTTTATAGTTATTCAGGAATATCTTGTAAATTTTCTTCAGGCAAGGGTTTATTTAAAGCAGCTTCTACTTTAATCCTAGTGCCAACGACAATATCAAATAAATTCCCTTTTTCTAAAGCTTGATCTATAGAAATCAATTCGCCTCTTTTTAAATATTCAAAAGCCTTTGATTCTAAAGGATGCTTAGTGAGGTGAGTTCCTAAATTTTTTTTGCCATCTGTTCCACATAAATAATAACGAGTCCCTGTTCGTGTTTCAATAGGGGGGCTAATAATACGATAAAATTGTTTAGGTGGCAAGTCTGGCCAATGAACATGTGGGCTTCTAAAAATGACGTAGGACATTTTGAGTGATCCTAAGTTAATTTGGGCAGCTCGTTGAATTTCTTTTAATAAATAAGGTTTTTCCAGCTCTCTTTGCGCATAGCAGGGGCTATTTTTAGTTTGTAAAGATGGACATTCTCCACGCCAAACGCATGGAGCTTGCACAGTTATTTGATCTTTAACTAGGTGATCTCTAAGATTTAATAAACGGCGATTAGAATGCAGTAAAGAGCTTTCAACAAGTAATAAATGTCCTTGCGGGGTCAAACGTTCTAAAAGGGAGTGAATCCATGTTTTTTGAGCTTCAAACCAGTTTTTTTGAGTGTCGGGGAATAACTCTTCTAAACAGTGTCCTACAATAATTAGATCGAAAGTTCCATCCACAGGCAAATCATCGTTTTTGAGATCATGTCGTCGTATAGTTAGGGGATAACCATATCTTCCGCAGACGTCTGCTGCTAATTGAAGTGCCGTCTGATTTTTGTCTAAAGCAATCACTTCTCTTGCTCCATGGTGAAGAGCTGCAAAAGAAAACGCACCAGGCCCACTACCAATATCTAAGACGCGAACGGGAGTCTGGGGAATTTCATTGATGACGCTCAATCCTTCTTGATAATGGATGGGCCATTGATAAAGAAGATAAGCACCTAAAAGATCTGATTTAGAAAAATAGTCTTGTCCAACCAAATCCCGCCCTGTTTCTAAACCTTTTTGCAAAGTTTGAACTGCTGAGACAACACTGCGAAATTCTCTTGTTTGCAAAGCGTCAGCTGGGCCAGATAATTTATGAAAACGACGCCAAGCATTAATAAGCAGCGGCATCACTGTTTCGAAATCTGTAGAAGGTAATTTATTTGATTTCATAGTATTTTAGTTAGAAAAAATAGATTTTTTTTCAGTTTCAGTTAAGGGACGCCAATTTCCAATTGGCAAGCGACCTAAATGTAAACCACCAAGTCGAATACGTGTAAGCTCTTGTACTTTTAAACCTGCAGCACTTAAAAGCATTCTCACTTCTCGTTTTTTTCCCTCTCCAATAATGATTTTAATGGTTCCTTTACGTACTTTTTGAACTCTAATCGGTTTTACAAATACTCCTTCTACAAGAGTTCCATTGGCAATAGCAATCAGATGTTCATGAGAAATTTCTTGATCTGTTTTTGCTAAATATTCTTTTTGAATATTGGCAGAAGGGTGAATGATTTGATTTGCAAAGTGGCCATCATTTGTGACAATGAGTAGGCCTTGCGTATCTTTATCTAATCTTCCCACAGTAAAAAGTCTGCGGTCCTCACCTTGAAAAAGATCTAATATAATTTTTGTTTGACCATTTTTTCGTGCTGAACAGATATAACCAGGAGGTTTATTTAGTAAGTAGTAAACTTTGTCTTCTTTTCTATTAATCACTTCATCTCGTACAGTAATTGTATCAATTTCGGGATTAACTTTTGTTTGAGGAACCTTAATGACTTCCCCATTAACTTTTACGAGACCTTGAAAAATCAATTCTTCACAAGCTCTTCGTGAAGCAATTCCTGCGGCAGCTAATACTTTACTTAATCGATTTGTTTCCACAAAAATCCTGACTAATAGTTAATAAGATGATATCTGAATTTTAGATTCAGATGAATCCTATAGAAAATGATCTATTACATTGAATAAAACTGAATCGTCTATTTTTTGAGCAGAATTTGTAAATTCTTATTAGTATGAATTATGATTCAAATGGCATTCTTTTTTCTATTTCTTCCTTTTTACGAAAGAACTGTTAATAATAGTTCTTAAAAAATTAAAAATCAATAAAATGGGGAAGAAAATTTCTTGATTAGATGGAGTAAAGGTAAATGGTTAAATTAATTTTGATGCGTCACGGCCAATCTCAGTGGAATTTAGCAAATTTGTTTACTGGTTGGGTAGACATTCCCCTGTCTTTTAAAGGAATTGAAGAGGCTATAGAGGCAGGAAAACAAATCAAAAATTACCCTATTGATTTAATTTTTACTTCTTCCTTAATTCGTGCTCAAATGACAGCAATGTTGGCAATGTCTGTTCATACATCTGGTAAAGTCCCTGTTATTCTTCACACAGGTGAGGGGCGACTAGAAGAATGGGCAAGTATTTATAGTTCCGAATCTCAATCTCAGACAATACCTGTCATTCGTGCTTGGGAATTGAATGAGCGGATGTATGGAGAATTACAAGGAATAAATAAAGAAGAAATGGCTAAAAAATATGGAGCTGAGCAGGTGCATATTTGGCGACGAAGTTTTGATGTTCCCCCTCCAAATGGAGAAAGTTTACAAATGACAGCAGCTCGGACCATACCTTATTTTGAAAACACCATTGTCCCTCATTTGAAAGAGAAGAAAAATATTTTTATTGCTGCACACGGAAATTCCCTGCGTTCGATTATCATGAAATTAGATGGGCTGACAACAGATCAAGTCGTTAAGTTGGAACTGGCAACAGGGGTTCCTGTGATCTATGATTTCAATCACGATGAATATATTAAACAACAAAAGTAGAATAGCATGGTTAAATTGCCTATTTATTTAGATAACAGTACAACTAGTCGTCCATCTGATTTATCAATTAGCCAAATGATGCCTTATTTAACAGATCGTTGGGGTCTTCCCTCAGCACCGCATCAAAAAGGTCAAGAGCTTTACCCAGTCTTGAAAGAGTGCTATAAAATTCTTTATGCATTTTTGGGAGCTCAAGAAGCAGATCAATTTGTATTGACCTCTTCAGGAGCAGAAGCTGTTAATCAGGTGATTTCTTCCGTTTATAGAGATGTCACGCTCCCAAGTGGCAAAAATCAATTTTTAACTTCTAATGCTGATGAAGCACCAGCGTTAATGGCAATGGCACGCTTAGAGCCCTTAGGTTGCGTTGCAAAAATAATTGAATCGAATCAATATGGTATTGTAACTGCAGAAGCTCTAGCCGAGGCTATTTCACCGCGTACTGCGTTGATTTCTCTTTCTTGGGCTAATGGTTTGACAGGAGTTGTCCAGCCATTGGGAGAAATAATTGCGCTCTGTAAACAGCGTGACATCCGTCTTCATTTAGATGCCACGCATGTATTGGGTAAATTATTTTATGAGTTTGATGAACTTTCTGTAGATTTTATGACGTTTAATGGAGAACAGCTTCATGCTCCCAAAGGAACGGGGGGATTATATATTAAACAAGGAATTAAATGTTCTCCATTGATTGCTGGAGGTTCTGATCAAGCTGGGCTACGGGCTGGAGGTTTAAATATGGCATCGTTAGTGGCTCTAGCTTATGCTGCCAAAGAAACTTTAGAATGTCGTGATTTACTTTGTACTGAGACAGCAAGACTCAAACATAAGTTGGAAACAGGGATTGTGAAAGCTTATCCTCAAGCCAGAATTTGTTTTAGAGAATGTGAACGATTGCCTCATTGCACAACTCTTTTGTTTCCCGGCATTGCTAATGAGGCATTACTGTTCAATCTTAATCGTAAAGGAGTTTATGCGAATATTGGAGGGGGAAATTTTCAACAACTTGGCTTACTATTAAGCGCTTGTGGCCTAGAAGAAAATTTAGCATATAGCGCCGTTTCATTTAGTTTATCTCGCTATACAACAGAGGAAGAAATTGATCGAGCTATTGAATTGATTGTTGAAAGTGCTTGGCAGTTGAATCGAACTTCTTATAAATTATTTGAGACAGAGAGAAAAATTTAATATGACTTTGCAAACACTCACTCAAAGTTTTCCGTGGACACGTTATAGCAAAAAGTTACTAGCTAAAATTGATAAACCACGATGTATGGGTTTTTTTAATAAAGAACAATCAGAAGAAAGAGCGATGCGTTTAATTGAAGGGCGGGAAGGAAAATTAGCAGATGGTAATTCTGTTATTTTATATTGGCTTGTCGACCCCGATGATGGCATTATTGTTGATGCTAAATTTCAAGCTTATGGACAATCGGCACTTATCGGAGCTGCTGAAGTTGCATGTGAACTTGTGATCGGTAAAAATTATGATCAAGCTAAGCGAATTAGTGTAGATCTCCTCGATAAACAAGTGAGAGATAAACCCGATGAAGCAGCTTTTCCTAAAGAGGCATCACCACATTTAAATATTATTTTAGGGGCGATGGAAAATGCGGCAGAAAAATGTTTAGACATTCCTCTTGCTTCTAGCTATGTGGCTTCTCCGACTCCTTTGGATATTGGAGAAGTTTTAGAAGGGGGGTATCCTGGATGGATTGAGCTTTCTTTAAAACAGAAAATTAATTTGATTGAAGAAGTATTAGATCGAGATGTACGACCTTATATTGAGTTAGATGCTGGAGGAGTAGTAGTTTTAGATTTAGTCAACGATTGGGAACTTCATATTGCGTATCAAGGTTCTTGCACTTCTTGTTTTTCGGCGACAGGAACAACATTATCTTATATTCAACAGATAATAAGGGCTAAGCTACATGCAAGCCTTATGGTAATACCAGACTTATCCACTTTTCATCAACATTAGTAGAATTTGCGATGGATTTTCGTAAATTCTACTTCATTCAATCCTAATTGAATTTATCTCGAAGCTTAGGTATTTGTAGAAAAAGAATTTTGAAGAATACAATTCCAAAACGAGGGGAAAAATGTTCTACGTGTCAAAATAGATACCCTTCCTCCAACTCTTTGAGAATTGCCATTAAATGCATGACCGAGATCTCTAAATGAACTCATAAGGGTGTTTGTAAAACCGACAAATTTATTTTCATCATCTTCTGTCATATTTTGGCCTATGACAAATAAATCATGTCCAATAGCAAAAACAAAAAAACCACTAACAGCTCTAAAAATTGTTGGAGAAGCTGAAGTTAGAGCTGTATATGTTCTAATTACACCGACAGCCATTAAGCCTAAACTTAAAAAACGTAGTGCTATCAAATTCACTTTCAGATCAAATGACCTTTGCTCAGGATTTTTTTGAAAGAAAAAATTTAAATATTCAACATCTGCCACTACAGTGTTATAAAACCCTTGAATCATAATACCTCATCATATTTCTTTATTAATAATAATTTAATTCAAATCATCTTTGACAAAAAAAATTAACAAAACTTGTTTAAAGTAATCTCATTTGGTTGTTCTATTTTAAGAAATCGTTTCTTAAGACCATACAAATTGAGACTGACACTTATTAATTCTATAAATGCCGCTTTAACAGTCGCTTTTACTAAATTAAGCACTGCCGCTAGCTATTTTAACCAATCCTCTAGATAAATAATATTGCCCACTTAAACCAATAATTCTTTTTTTCATGTGTCTAACTGTCGAATACAAAATCTGTTAAAAAAATTCATAAGTCACATCTATCTTATTTCAAAAAAGTATTTTATTCTTAAATAATTAAATTGTCAAATTTGATTTGTTTATTATAAATAAAACTTTTATTTAATTAGTTTTTAATGTCTTTATAAAATTTATATGAAATCTTCAAACATGAATTCTCCAGAATAAAATTTTTTTGAAGTTCCATCCAATAATTTAATTTGTACTGAGCCATCTGGATGTAAACCTTCAAAAATTCCTTCAAGCAGGGTTTGATTGTGGTTAAATTGAATAAATTGACCTTGTTTAAAGGTTGAACGTAGTTGAAAAGAAGGAAAAAATGCATCAAAACCATGCTTTAGAAAATGAGATAAATAACTTGTAAACTTGACGTCTAATTGTTTTAAAAGAATATTAAGATCAAATTCATGTCCTCGCTCTTTAAAAAGAGAAGTGGCAGGCCGATCAATTTTGTTAAGCAGCTCTGTCGGCATATTAACGTTTAGTCCTATGCCGTTAATCATACACCGTTTTTGCTCTAACATCATTGTTTCACATAAAATTCCCGCGACTTTTTTTCCGTTGAGTAAAATGTCGTTAGGCCATTTTAAAGTTGGATGAAAATTTAAATCCTCCAGAACTTGAATGGCAGCTAAAGCTAAAAGTTGTGGAAGATGTCCAAAATCGGAACGATTAGAATCTATATAAAAGCAAAAAGTTGCATAAATATTTAGATTAATAGGAGATTGCCAGCGTCTTTTAAAGCGACCTTTCCCTAAAGTTTGTTCGGATGCAGAAATGAGAGTGACACCCTCAGGATCTATTTGGTCAACATTTTCTTTTGCCCAAGTGTTGGTGGAACCTATGGTTTCAAAATGGTAATGCAAGCAAGATGATTTCATGAGGTTGTTACAAAATAGATGATCATTAAAAATAGAGCAAATTCGGAATAAGCATTTTGATAGAATTAATTTTACTTAGAAAGCCAACAAATTTTCAAAAAATTAACTATGTTTAATCTAGCGTTTTATCATAATAAATGATTTGCCTTGTAGATTCACCTATTTTCATGATATCTTACTATTTTATCGATTTATATAGTGATATTTAAATGTGGAGTCCTCGTTATCTTGCTCGATTAGACTTTAGGGTTATTCCCGTTATTTTAAGTCTGATGATTATCAGCTTGTTAGTTGTCTCATCGTATACAATTGACCCTTCTACAGATCATGCGGAAGAGTTATTTGTCACACCTATCGTAAAATCGCAATTTCAATGGTTCGCAATTGGAGTTGTTGTTTATTTCTTTTTTGCGGGCTTTGACTATCGTAAATTACGAGAATGGACCTGGATTTTATACGTTTTAGTGTTAATTTCTTTAGTAGGACTTTTTTTTACTGATTCGATTCAAAAAGTGAATCGCTGGTATCGTATTCCTTTTATTAATATCAGTTTTCAGCCTTCAGAGTATGCAAAGTTTGTCGTTGTGATTACTTTAAGCTGGTTTTTAGAAAGACGTAGATCAGTCGCCGATTCTTGGGGAACTGCTTTTTATGCGTCAATTATCGTGGGAATTCCATTTATCCTCATTTTAAAACAACCTGATTTGGGAACTGCTTTAGTTTTATTTCCCATTACACTTGTGATGTTTTATTTTGGAGATTTAAGACCTTCGATTATTAAAGCAATGACAGTTTGCGGAGGACTGGGATTATGTCTTGTTGCAATGATTTTTTTAGGGGTTCTACCCCATGAAACATTGCGTCCTTATGCAACAAAAGTGCTAAAAGATTATCAATTCGATCGACTTGATCCTGCCACTCATCATCAAAAAGCGGCTGCTACTGCTATTGCATTGGGGGGAATCACAGGGACGGGATGGAGAAAAAGTGAGTTTAGCGGTAGGGGGTGGCTCCCAGCCCCTTATACAGATTCTGTATTTCCAGCTTTCGGGGAAGAGTTTGGTTTGCTGGGATTGCTGTTATTAATGGTTCTTTACTACGCTTTGATTTATTTTAGTTTTCAAGTAAGTGCAGTTGCTAAAGATCCATTTGGGAGGCTTTTATCAGCTGGGGTGACTGTTTATTTAGCGATGCACATATTAGTCAATATTGGAATGATGTGTGGATTTCTTCCAATTACAGGGGTACCTCTTGTTTTGGTGACTTATGGTGGCTCTTCTATTCTTTCCACGATGATGGCTTTAGGAATTTTACAAAGTATTTATAGCCGAAGGTTTATGTTTTAATAAATGATAACTATTTGACAGACAAATTTATTTTTAATTTTAGAGGTTCAATGACTCAACCTGAATTTATTTTTACCCCAGGTTTATGGCTAGGAGAAGGGAAAATTACTTTTAGTGCTTCGCAAGAATTTATCAAATTTTATACACGATGGCATATTATTCAAGAGTCAGTTAATTTCATTCGAGCTGTACAAATTGTTGAAATGCTAGGAATTGAAGAACCTGTGACTAATACCTTTGCGTTTTATAATATTCATCCTCATTCTTTTAAAATTTCATTTGAAAATGAATTCGCAGGAAAAGTAAACGGAAAAGGACTGCGACAAGACAATACAGTTGCCTGGGAGTTTAAAGGAGATAATAATTTTGAAGGGTTTGAGGTTTATGAAAAGCAAGACAACGGAGATTATTTTTTACATGCTGAGTATGGATCCTCTAATCAATTTCGAACGATTATTGAAGGATTGATATGGTATAAGGGAGAAGTTTCAAATGGATAAAAAACAAACTTTTTGATAAAATTTTTCTAAATTCTAAAAAAAATGTAGACATTTGTGATTTAATATAACGATAAAAAAAATTTTCGATTCAATAATGATGCTCTTATTTCATTTGTACACATTTTTTCCTTTCTTTTTCTTTGCTTGGCGTTAATGCCCATTCTTTTGCATTTCCCTCTTTTCTAAAGTAATCAATAAAAAAACATAAACAAGGTAGATATGAAAACTTATGCAACCCAAAAGGGAAGTCTCCTAGGAGGAATCTTATTAGTGGCTGGTTGTTGCATTGGAGCTGGAATGTTAGGCTTACCAGTGTTGAGCGCAATGGCTGGTTTTATCCCTAGTGTCGCCATATTTATGACTTGTTGGGCTTTTATGGTTTGCACAGGCCTTCTGTTGTTAGAAGTGAATTTATGGTTTGGCCAAGAAATTAGTATTATTACGATGGCAGAAAAAACTTTGGGAGAAGTAGGAAAAGGTGTGAGTTGGTTTGTTTTTCTTTTTCTTTTTTATTCGCTAATGGTGGCTTATGTGGCGGCAAGTGGATCTTTAGTTTCAGATTTAGTTGAACAAGGGTTCAATCACTCTTTTCCCCAAGGGATAGGGAGTGTTTTGTTTTGCTTACTTTTTGGAGTGCTCATTTATTTAGGTATTGGGGCTGTTGA
Organism: Candidatus Protochlamydia sp. R18; assembly: GCF_000648255.1. Classification (NCBI taxonomy): domain Bacteria; kingdom Pseudomonadati; phylum Chlamydiota; class Chlamydiia; order Parachlamydiales; family Parachlamydiaceae; genus Candidatus Protochlamydia; species Candidatus Protochlamydia sp. R18. Next base: position 14,543 of record NZ_BASL01000645.1, read on the forward strand.
CTGGTTTAATCGATTTTTAATGTGTGGGTTAATTTTGACTTATGTTTGTTTAATGATAACGGGAATCCCTTATATAGATACTTCTCTTTTAAAACATCAAGATTGGAATGCCGCGACTTTAGTTCTTCCAGCAGTTATTGTTTCTTTTGGGTTTCATAATTTGATCCCTAGTTTAACAACCTATCTTAACAGCGATCGAAAAACTCTTTTAAAGGCTATCTTGATTGGAAGCGCCATTCCCTTAGTGATTTATTTAGCTTGGGAATGGTTAATTTTAGGATTGGTTCCTCTTGGAGAATTTAAAGAAGCTTTAGATAAAGGGGAAATAGCCACAGAAGCTTTAAAAGATGTGGTAGGAATTTCTTGGATTCTCGATGTTGCACAAGGTTTTGCTTTTTTTGCAATAGTCACTTCTTTTTTAAGCGTAGCTATTAGTTTTGTTGACTTTCTAGCAGATGGATTAAATATTCAAAAAACTGCCGGAGGTAAAATGCTTTTAGCAGGGCTTGTACTAGTTCCTCCACTCGTTTGTTCTATAGTTTACCCTAGGATTTTTTTGTCGGCTTTAAATTATGCTGGAGGATTTGGAGCCGTGATTCTTTTTGGTATCTTGCCGGCTCTCATGGTTTGGAAAGGTCGTTATACAAAAAAGATTAACTTACCTCAAATTGTTCCCGGAGGGAAGCCACTTTTAATTGGCGTCATTCTATTTTCTCTATGGATTATGGCCCTTCAATTTATTTAATAAATACTCAGGATGTAGCGAAATGACCAATGATAAATATCGTTTATTAGGCGGTATTCTCCTTGTTGCTGGAACGACAATAGGAGCAGGGATGCTCGCTCTTCCAATTGTAACAGGATTTGCAGGGTTTATTCCTTCGATTGTTCTGTTTGTGATTTATTGGGTTTTTATGACTTTCACAGCCCTTTTGATGTTAGAGGTTAACTTATGGATGGGAGAGCATACTAATCTGATTACGATGGCTAAAAAAACGCTTGGAAGAGGTGGACAAGCGATTAGTTGGATGATTTACCTCTTCCTTTTATATACATTGACAACTGCGTATGTAGCGGGGGGAGGTCATATCATTGTTGATTTTGCAAGGCAAGTTACTGAATGGAATCTGCCAAGCTGGATAGGGCCTCTTCCTTTGTTGGGAATTTTTGGTTTTTTTGTTTATAAAGGAGCTCGTTCAGTCGATTATGTTAATCGAATTTTGATGGGCGGATTAGTTTTGACTTATGTTTGCATGGTTTTCTTTTTATCATCTCATATACAACCGATTCTTTTAAAACATCAAAGGTGGGATGCGCTTTGGATTGCAGTCCCTATTGTGTCAACCTCATTTGGTTTTCATATTATTATTCCCACCCTAACTGACTATTTGAAACGAGATGTCAAGCAAATTAGAAATGTCATTTTAATCGGCGGTGCCATCCCGCTTTTGATTTACGTTAGCTGGGAATTGCTAACACTTGGAATTATTCCATTGCAGGGAGAAAATGGGTTGTTAATGGGATATGAAAAAGGTTTAGATGGGGCCACTTTAATGAGTCAATTACTTGATCAATCTGAACTTTCTCTTTTAGCAAGATTGTTTTCCCTTTTTGCCATTCTAACTTCATTTTTAGGGGTCTCATTGAGTTTGCGAGATTTTTTATCTGACGGATTGAAAATTCAAAAATCAAATAAAGGAAGATTTGTTCTTTATTTACTGACATTTATTCCTCCTCTTCTTCTAACTCTAACAGATCCACGGGCGTTTTTAAATGCCTTAGAATACGCTGGAGCATTTGGAGTTGTTACCTTACTTGGCTTGATTCCTATTTTAATGGTTTGGCGTGGACGTTATCATTTAAAATTGCCTTCAACTTTTAAAGCTCCTGGAGGAAAAATAGCTTTAATCTTAGCATTACTTGTGTCATTAGGCGTGATTGGAATGGAAATTTTTAATAAAATGTAGGATAAACGGAATATATCGTATGACAGAAAAAAAACGGATTTTAACAGGAGACCGTCCAACAGGTCTTCTGCATTTAGGGCATTATGTCGGCTCCTTAAAAAATAGAATTGCTTTACAAGATAGTTATGAATGTTATTTTATTATTGCTGATCTTCACACGTTGACGACAAGACCTTCTAAAGAAGAAATTCTACAGATTCGTGAAAATGTGCGGACAATGGTGATAGACTATTTGGCGTGTGGAATCGATCCCAAGAAGTCGACGATTTATCTTCAGTCCGCTATTCCTGCCATTTATGAGATGAATTTAATTTTTGAGATGCTCATTTCACTTAATCGTTTAACAGGTTTGCCAAGTCTCAAAGAAATGGCTCGAAATGCTCACCTAGATAATGACAATATGCCATTTGGTCTTATTGGTTACCCTATATTGCAAACAGCCGATATTTTAATGCCAAAGGCTCATTTAGTTCCCGTCGGGAAAGATAACGAAGCTCACATTGAGCTTGCGCGTGATATAGCGAAACGCTTTAATCAATTTTATGGAGATGTCTTTCCTTTACCTGAAGTGTTATTAAGTCAAACTCCTACTCTTGTAGGAACAGATGGTAAAGGGAAAATGAGCAAATCGGCAGGAAATACAATTTTCCTGGCAGATGATGCAAAAGCTGTTGAGAAAAAAGTTAGGGGAATGTTTACAGACCCGAATCGCATTCGCGCAGATATGCCAGGAACAGTAGAAGGAAACCCAGTCTTTATTTACCATGCGTTGTTTAACTGTCGGCAAGATGAAATTGAAGACCTTAAGAAACGGTATCGAGAAGGGCGGGTAGGAGATGTAGAAGTAAAAGAAAAATTGATTATTGCGATTAATGAATTTTTAGATCCGATTCGCGAAAAACGGAAAATTTTTGAAGAAGATAAGGGACTTGTTGAAGAAATTATTTATGAGGGAACAGAAAAAATGCATGACATTTCTCAAGCGACAATCAAAGAAATGCGAAGTGCGATGGGGTTGATGGGTACTTGGAATAAAATCTCTCGCGTGGCCAGGGATCGGAAAAAAAAGCTTCAAGGATAACTAAACAAAACTTAATAAATTATTAATTTGATTAATTATTTGTTAATAAATTAAATTTACTTGCTTATATCAATAATTCAAGGGGCCTTATGCCAGCAGAGTTTATTAATGATCGTAGCCAATTATTAAAGCTTTCATTTTCACAATTAGAAAATAGAAGCAATCTCCTAAAAAAAACTCATCAGGGTCATACTTACGTTAAGGTAGGGGAAATCGAAACTAATTCTTCCGCATGGATGCGCGTAGCCTATGTTATCAAGGGAATTACCACTCTGGCTTTTGCTTGTCTATTGCTTCCTTTATTATTACCCTCTTTCCGCTCTTCTTTAAGCCATTCCTGGAAAATAGCTTATAAAGGCCATATAAATATAAGTGTTTATTTAAAAAAAGCTTTATTAGCCTCTTCTGCAACAAATGAATCTTCCTCTAAGGTAACTATTTTAACGCAAGAAGCAAGGACACTTAAAGAACAAGGAAGATATTTTGAAGCGGCTCTTTTTTATCAAAAATCTTTAGAAGTGAATCCTAAAGATGCTCCTTTGCGAGTTGAATATGCGGAGGTATTAAAAAAGCAAGGTAGGGGAGCAAAAAATTTACTACGGAAGTTATATAGAGAAGGACTAAAGCTTACGCCTAATAATACGATCATTCTTTTCAATCATGTTAAATTTGATGTTGCAGATAAAGAAGCTGAAAGAGATTACAAACAAGCACTTAAAACAAATCTTGACAACGCAGAATTAAGAATTGCGTATGCAAAGTTGCTAATAAAACGCTATGAAGATTCAAAATCTGATTTGCTAGACGATGGCGATAGCTTGAAGGATGAGGTGCATAATATTTATAAAGAGGGTTTAAAAAAACAACCGAAGCATCCACTTTTACTTCTGAAATATGCAAAATTTTTGATAAATCATTTAAATCAAACTCAGGAAGCAGAGGATTGTTATGAAAATGCACAAATCGATTTTAGCAATATTGACTTTCACATGAGTTATGCAGATATATTAGGTGCAAAAAATCAGATCAAAGCTCAAATGATTTATCAAAAATGTTTACAGCAATATCCGCACCATGCATTTTTACACTTAAAATTTGCAGAATTTTTGGAAAAATTCTGTTGGGTAGCCCATGAGGACATAATAGCTTATGGTGAAACAGCATTAGAAAAGAGCCCAGATTCCGTAGAAATTCACTCACGTTTTGGAGATTTATTATCTCGATTAGACCCAATAAAAGCTCCAGCCATTTATCAAAAAGCTTTAGCAATAGATCCCAATAACGCTAAACTACGCATACAGTATGTAAATTTTATTTGGGATAGTAACAGAGAAGAAGCGCTTTTAATTTTGGAAGAAGGCTTAGATTTGCAACCTTGCGATGAAATTCTTTTGGACGACTATGAAAATAAATGCAAACAATTGCAAAAATCCCAGATGGCTTTTGAAAGATTTCAAAGAGCGCTAAAAGTCGATCCAGATAATAATAAGCTTTTCTTCAAATTTATTGATTATTTTACCAATTACGATTATGTAGATGAAAGTCAAAAGCTTACAACGTTTGAAAATTTCATCCAAAAACAGCCGGGAAATCCGCTAATTTTATGCCTATACGGATATTTCTTAATCGATAAAAGTCGCCAAAATGGTGTCGCCGACGAAAATATGCAAAACTTAGCTTTTAGTCAATTAGAAAATGCCCTCAAATTAGCTCCAATGAATATAACTCTCATACTCATTTACGCTCAGGCATTACAAGTGCTGGGAAAATATGAGGAAGCAGCAGCGCAATATCAGAAAATAATAGATTTAGATTCTTTTCTTACTAATGAAATGCGATTAAAATATTTTGAAATTTTAAGAAAGTTGAATCAAGAAAGTAAGATTGAAGTCTGTTATCAAACAATTTTACAAAACCATTTCGAACTCTCCCTTCATGAAGAATATATTGAATGGTTAATCTCCCAAGATCGAATGCAAGATGCGCTGAATGAACTGGAAAAAACTTTAAATTACCAAATGCGGTATGACAAGTATATGCACCTATTAACTGATATTTTAAGTAATAGGGCTAGAATCACACGAGAAGAAATAGATGAAACATGTGAAAATTATTTATTAGGAAAAATAGCAGAGCAACCACAAAATGCCATTTTAAAATGGTTTTTAGCGCGCTTTTTAGAAGAAAAAAATCAGTTTGATAAAGCGATAGAGCAATACAAAGAAATTTTAAAATTACATCCCCACCTTTCAAAAATCCAAGCTAAATATGTAGAGCTTTTAGAAAAGAATGGAAACTGGGATGATTTAGAAGCATATGCAGAGAGTTTGAATCAGAACCGAGCTCAAGATGCTCGGATTCTTTATCTGATTAAGGATATTTTTAAATATGCAAATGAAGTTCCAAGAGTAATTCGATTATCTGAAAGAATGTTGCCTATTCTATCGGATGAGCAATTAGAAATTTATGAAAATTTTCTTCGAGATAATGCCCATGACCAAAATGCTTTGGAAAAATTTTATGAATTTAAAAATAAACAAACAGAGTTACTAGCCGATGCAGCAGAATTATCCTAATTCCATTTCTGATTAGCATACAAAAGTAAGCAATTTTCACATTGCTTACTTTTAGATTTCAAAAACATCTCAAATTCATCAATTAATGAATGCATGCTTTAATTTTTCTGCTTAAACTTTTCTTTCTATTACTAGAATTATCGAAATAAATATGTAAAATTTTATAAGTCAAAAACCTACTTTTTCAATTAAAAACAAATTTAAGTTGTGTAAGTGATAAGAAAAGATAAACAAAAAAATTACTGCTACTTCACCAAAAAGCCAAAAAATCTAATTATCAATCTTAATAAATTATTAATTTGATTAATAATTTAGCCTTAAAATAAACTTCCTATTTTATTTTAATAGTTTAAGGAAGTTTTTATGCCAGCCAAGTTTATTAATGATCGTAGCCAATTATTAAATCTTCCATACTCACAATTAGAAAATAAAGACAATCCCCCGAAAAAAGTTCATGAAGGTCATACGTATGTTAAAATAGGGAAAATCAAAACCAATTCTTCCGCATGGGTGCGGGTAGTTTATGCCATCAAGGGAATTGCTACCCTGGCTTTTGCTTGTTTATTGCTTCCTTTATTATTTTCTTCTTTTCGTTCTTCTCTAAGCCATACTTGGAGTCAATTTTGGAATAGTTCTAAGAAGACCAGCATTTATTTAAAAGAAAACTTATTACCTACAACTGAAAATAGCGGATCTTCACAAATTAGTGGACTTAATAACGTTAGTCGAGAAGTGCCGCTAAGTCCTCTTTCAAGTTTATCGGCTAAATCAACAACTGACCTTCCTGTGACGGATGTGCCTTCTTCTAACGCGACCATTTCAATTCAAGAAGCAAGGAAACTTAAAGAGCAAGGAAGATATTTCGAGACTGCTATTTTCTATCAAAAATTTCTAGAAGGAAATCCTAAAGATGCTCCTTTGCGAGTTGAATATGCGGAGGTATTGAAAAAACAAGGGGAAGAACACACAAAAGAATTGCGAAAGCTGTATGAAGAAGGGCTAAAGCTTTTACCTAATGATATGACCGTTCTTTTCAATCATGCTAAATTTAACATTAAAGATGAAGAGGCGGAAAGAGATTACAAAAAAGCTTTAGAAAAAAATTCTGACAATGCAGAGGTAAGAGTTACTTATGCAAAATTATTAATAAAACGCTACGAAGATACCAAATCTGATTTGCTAGATGGTGGAGAGAGTATTAAAGAAGAAGTACTCGATATTTACAAATCAGGCTTACAACGGCAACCGAAGCATCCACTTCTGCTTTTAAAATATGCAGAATTTTTGATAAAGCAACTAAATCAAACTCAAGAAGCGGTGGACTGTTATCAAAACGCACAAATCGATTCTAGCAATATCGACTTTCATGTGAGTTATGCAAATATATTGCCTGGATATCTTCAAGAAATGGCTCAAGAGATTTATCAAAGATGTCTGGACCAACAACCAAGTAACGCGCTTTTACTTTTAAGTTATGCGAAGTTTTTGCGAGATTATGTTCAGGATATAAATGTTGATGAAATATTATTTTATGGTGAACGAGCATTAGCGATTAGCCCAAACTCTGTAGAAGTTTATATTCGTTATGGAAATTTATTATCTTCTATAGACTCTGCAAAATCTCTCTCTGTTTTGGAAAAAGGCTTAGATTTGCAACCCTGTGATCAAACTCTCTTAAAAAACTATGAAAATGCGTGTCAGAGATTGAATTACCCTGAAAAGGCAGCTGAAAGGTACCAAAGAGCATTTGGAATCGATTCAGATAATAATAAGTTTTTTTTCAAATTTATCAAGTTTATAGATGAAAATCAAAGGCTTGTATTAATTGAAAAACTCGTCCAAAGACAGCCGGAAAATCCACCAATTTTATCCCTATATGGAGGTTTTTTAATCGGGAAAAGCCGCCAAAGTACTGCCATCAACGAAAAAATGCAAAACTTAGGTCTCAGTCAACTTAAAAATGCTCTCAAATTGGCGCCGACAAACCTAGACGTGATATTGTTTTATGCGGAAATATTACAACAGATAGAAAGATATGAGGAAGCAGCAGAGCAATGCCAGAGGATAATAGATTTGGATCTTTCTCTTACTGATATAATGCGTGCAAAGTATTTTGAAATTTTAAAAAAATTGAATCAGAAAAGCAAGATTGAAGTTTATTATCAAAGATTTTTAAAAAATCATTCCGATCTTTCTCTTCATGAAGAGTATATTAAATGGTTAATTTGTCAAAATCGAATGCAAGATGCGTTGAATGAACTGGAAAAAACTTTAAACTATCAAATGCAGTATGATAAGTATATACATCTATTAACCGATATTCTAAGTAATAGGGGTAAGATAGCGCAAGAAGAATTCAATGAAACATGTGAAAATTATTTATTAGGAAAAATAGCAGAGCAACCACAAAATATCATTTTAAAATGGTTTTTAGCGCGCTTTTTAGAAGAAAAAAATCAGTTTGATAAAGCGGTGGAGGAATACAAAGGGATTTTAAAATTACATCCTCACCTTTCAAAAATTCAAGCTAAATATGTGGAGCTTCTAGAAAAGAAAGAAAGCTGGGATGATTTAGAAGTGTATGCAGAAAGTTTAGATCAAAATCATCCTCAAGATGCTTGTATGATTGTTCAAATCATCAACATTTTTAAAGATGAAGATGAATTTGAAAGGGTGATTCGCTTATATGAAAAAATATTACCTATTTTATCAAATGCTCAGTTAAATGATTATGAAAATTTTCTCTATAGAATTCACGATGATAGAACCACCTTTGAAGTATTGCATGAATTTAAATGCAAAAAATATCCGACGATAGAAAATTTGGAAAGTTACGGATGTTTTCTAATTGATAGACAACCAGAGGAACGAATAGCTGAAATTTATTTAAGATTATTACGAACTAATGCTGAAAGTATGCAGAGTAAAAGTCTTCAAAAAAATTATTTTTCTGTCTTGGAAGAATTGAATCAACACGATAAAATCCAAAAATTTTTTGAGGATTTATGTCAAACATATCCTACAATTGACAATCTAGAGCATTATATTAATTATTTAACAGTTCAACCTAACTTTGATGAACGCAAAATTACTCAACTTCAAAATAAGCTGCTTGACTGTTACAAAGAAAAATTAAGTGATTTCAGTGTTCGAGAAAATTACTCAAAATATTCTCAAATAAGGCAAAACTATTTTAGTTTGTTAGTTAGAACTGGACAGCAAACTCAACTCTATAATTATTTTGAAAATGAAAATAGATATTATGAAGGTAAGTCTACCATTCAACCACAATTATTAAAAGATTACGGATTAATGCTTGCTGACTGGTCAGCGCATGTAAAAGAAGAAAAAAAGCTTTCATTAATTCAAAAATCGGTCGATTTATTAGCCAAGGCTCTAGAAAAAGCAGATGCGCAGCTCTATTTAGATTTAATAAATACCTTTCCAGAACAATTACTAAAATTAAATCAATTAGATAAAATAGAAAACTTTTACCGAAAAGGACTAGCATTAAATCCCCATTCCATTCCCATGCGATCACACTATGCGAAATATTTAAAAGACAACCAAAATTTTGAAAGGGCTTTGACTGAATTTCTTTTAATTATTGAAAAAGTAAAAGCATCTAGAAACGTATGGGATATATCTATTTATTATCTGGAGGCTGCTCATACGTTAGAGCAGCTAAATAGAATTGAAGAAGCAGCTTCCTACTATAAAAAATATGGGGAACTTAGTCTATATCATAAAGATCGAAAATATCAGGAATTTAAAAAGCAAAAATCAGATTTGCTAGCTAATGCGGCAGATTTACCCTAATTCAAATTTTGATCAACATACAAAAGTAGGCAATTAGAGAATTGCTTACTTTTGAAATTCAAAACCATCTCAAATCTATCAACTGATGAATACATCCTTTATTTTTTCTGCTTAAAGTTTTCTTACTATTGCTAGAAACTTCGAAACAAATATGTAAAGAATTTATAAAAACAAACCAACTTTTTTTCAATTACGGGCAAACTGGGGTCGTGTAACTAATAAGAAGAGGTTGAAGCAAAATTTTTTATGTCGCAAGAGATCAAAAAACTTAAAGAATGTAAATATGAAAAATTAATATTTTTATATTTTGATTAATAAATTAAAATATTATTTTTATTAATATTTTAAGGATGTTTTATGCCTGCTGAGTTTATTAATAATCTTAATCAATTATTGAAATTTACATTCGAGCCAATAGAAACGGCAGGCATTTCTCCAAAAAAAACTCATGAAGGCCATACATATGTTAAAATAGGGGAAATCAAAACCAATTCTTCCACATGGGTGCGTGTAGCCTATGCCATTAAGGGAATTGCCGCTATGGCTTTTGCTTGTCTATTGATACCTTTATTATTTCCTTCTTTTCGTTTTTATTTAAGCCATTCCTGGAGTCAATTTTGGAATAGTTCTAAAAATACCAATATTTATTTGAAAGACACTAGTAGATCTTCACAAGTTAGTGGGCTTAATGGTGTTAGTCAAGCAACATCGATATATTCTCCTTTTTTGGGCACAAACATTTTAGCGCAAGAAGCAAAGAAACTTGTAAAGCAAGGAAGATATTTTGAAGCAGGCCTTTTCTATCAAAAATGTCTAGAAATTGATCCTAAAAATGCTCCTTTGCGAGTTGAATATGCGGAAGTATTAAAAAAACAAGGGGAAGAACACACAAAAGAATTGCGAAAGTTATATGAAGAAGGGATAAAGCTTGCGCCTAACAGTAAAACTCTTCTTTTCAATCATGCTAAATTTGATGTTGAAGATAAAGAGGCGGAAAGAGATTACAAAAAAGCTTTAGAAAAAAATCCTGACAATGTAGATCTGCGAATTGCGTATGCAAAGTTGTTAATAAAACGCTATAAAAATTCAAAATCTACTTTGCTAGATGATGGAGAAAGGATTAGGGATGAAGTACTCGATATTTACAAAACAGGCTTACAACGGCAGCCGCATCATCCACTTCTGCTTTTAAAATATGCGAAATTTTTGATAATGCATTTAAATCAAACTCAAGAAGCGGTGGACTGGTACCAAAACGCACGAGTCGATTCTAGTAATATCGACTTCCACACGAGTTATGCAAATATATTGCCTAGATATCTTCAAGAAATGGCTCAAGAGATTTATCAAAGGTGTCTGGACCAACAGCCAAATAACGTGCATTTACTTTTAAGGTATGCAGAATTTTTGCAAAACCAATTTTGGCATGCAAATAATGATAAAATAATATTTTATGGTGAACGAGCATTAGCGATTAGTCCAGACTCTGTAGAAGTTTGTTTTCGTTATGGAAATTTATTATCCGTAATCGACCCGGCAAAAGCTCAAGTCATTTATCTAACAGGTTTAGACTTACAACCTGACAATTTAAAGCTTCTTGGTAAATCCTTCCATGATGAGACAGAAAATGCACTTAATGAATCTATCCATCGTTATCAAAAAGGTTTAGCAATAAATCCTAAAAATACTGAACTTCGCATCGCTGCATATTCTCATTTAGCTTGTAGAACGAGTCAACAAAAAATTCTCCATTTTTTGGAAGAAGGTTTGGATTTGCAACCGTGCGATCAAATTCTTTTAGAAGAGTATAAATTTGCTTGCGATCAATTACAACAGCCTGCAAAAGCTATTGAAAGATATCAGAGAGCATTTGAAATTGATTCAGATAATCATTATTTTCTCACGGAAATTATCCAAAATTCAGATGAAAATCAACAAGTAAAGTTAATTGAAAAAGCCATCGAAAGGCAACCAGACAATCCGCAAAACTTAATCACTTATGGATATTTATTATATGCCAAAATTCAACAAGCAGATGTCATTGACGAAAAACTAATAAACTTATGCCTTAGTCAATTTAGAAAAGCTGCCAAATTAGCGCCGACAAACGGATGTTTAAGAACGAAATATGCTCAAGCTTTATTCTATTTTGAAAAAACTAGTGAGGCTGTTGAACAATATAAAAGGATGATCAATTTAGGCATACCTCTTTCTAGAGAAAGCCGAGCAAAATACATTGAAGCTTTAGAAGAGTTGAAGCTAGAAAAGGAGATTGAAATTTATTATCAAACTTTTTTACAAAAACATCCCAACTTTTTTCTTCACGAAGAATATATTGAATGGTTAACTTGCCAAGATCGAATGCAAGATGCGTTGAATGAACTGGAAAAAACTTTAAATTATCACATACAGTATGACAAGTATATTTATTTACTACACCATATTTTAATTGATAATGGCAGGATAAGCCGAGAAGAAATAGATGAAACATGTGAAAACTATTTATTAGGAAAAATAGCAGAGCAACCACAAAATACCATTTTAAAATGGTTTTTAGCGTGTTTTTTAGAAGAAAAAAATCAATTTAATACAGCAATTGAACAATACAAAGAAATTTTAAAATTACATCCTCACCTTTCAAAAATCCAAGCTAAATATGTGGACTTTTTAGAAAAAAATGAAAATTGGGACGATTTAGAAGCGTATGCAAAAAGTTTAGATCAAAATCATTCTCAAGATACTAGCACGATTTTTCGAATCATTAGTATTTTAAAATATGAAAATGAGCTAGAAAGGGTGATTCGATTATACGAAAAAGTACGACCTATTCTATCGAATGCTCAGTTAGAAGATTATGAAGATTGTCTCTTAAGAGGCGATAATAGAACCGTTGCTATTGAAGCCTTGCACGAATTTAAATGTAAAAAATATCCTTCTGTAGAGAATTTTCAAACTTATGGAACTTTTTTATATACTTCAGATAAATCAGATGAGGAAAAAGCTAATATTTATTTCAGATTACTCTCTGCTTCTGATGAATGCATGCAAAGTGGCATAAAAAATTTATATATTGAGATACTACAAAAGCTTAATAAACAAAAAGATCTTCAAAATTTTTTAGAAAGACTTTGCAAGAAATACCCTACAATAGACTCTTTAGAATATTACATAGATTATTTAAGAGATTGGGCTAATCCTGATGAACACAAGCTTACTCAAATTCAAAATATTCTTATTGAGCTTTACAAAATAGAATTGGATAACTCCAACATGCGAGCCAATTATTTAGAACATTCTGGTTTACGAAGTAGATATTTTAATTTGCTAAGCATAACAGGACAAGAAGATAAAATTTGTAATTATTTTAAAAACGAAGATAAATATTGTCAACATGCCTATCTGACTCAACCGCAACTAATAAAAAGTTATGGTTTAATGCTCAATGACTGGTCAAAGTATTTAAAAGAAGAAGAACAATTTTTCTTAATTCAAAAATCCGCGGATTTATTAGCTCAAGCCCTGGAAAAAGCAGATGCGCAACTTTATTTAGATTTAAAAAATATTTTTCCCAACCAATTACTAAAATTAAATAAATTAGGTGAAATCGAAGCTTTTTATCAAAAAGGATTAGTGTTAAATCCTGATTCTATTCCCATGCGATTGGATTATGCGAAATATTTAAAAAACAGACACAACTTTAAACAATCCTTGGATGAATTTCTTTTAATTATTGAAAAAGAAAAAGCATCTTGGACCTGGTATGCTACGAATATAGCTACTTACTATCTAGAGGCTGCTCATATATTAGATCAATTAAATAGATTGAACGAGGCGGCGTCCTATTATAAGAAGTATGAAAAGCTTTCTCGACATCAAACAGATGAAAAATATCAGGAATTTAAAAGAAAACAATCAAATTTACTTGATTGTGCAGTAGATTTGCCTTAATTCAAATTTTGTTCATCGGGCAAAAGTAGGCAATTAGAGAGAATTGGTTACTTTTGAATTTGAAAATGCCTTAAATTTATTGTCTAATAAATAATTCTTTTATTTTCCCATTAAAAGTTTCTTTCTGTTGATTTTATCAAGAGAGTATAGAAATATCGAAATAGAAATTTTTACTTATTTTAGAAATATCTCTAATTTTTTAGAGAAGGACCCAAGCATAGGTATTTAAGGAAATTATGAACCCAAGTCAATTTTTTCAATTACACACAGAATTTGAACCTTGTGGAGATCAACCAGAAGCCATTAATCAACTAGTGGCAAGCATTTTGCAAAACAAACGTTCGCAAGTTCTTTTGGGAATCACAGGATCTGGAAAAACGTTTACGATGGCGAATGTGATTGCCAAGGTACAACGTCCAACATTAATTTTGGCTCATAATAAAACTTTAGCAGCTCAACTTTATCAAGAATTTAAGACTTTTTTTCCTCACAATGCGGTAGAGTATTTTGTTTCTTATTATGACTATTATCAACCGGAAGCTTACGTTCCTCGGACAGATACCTATATAGAAAAAGACATGTCGATTAATGACAAGATAGACAAAATGCGTTTAAGTGCGACACGCTCGCTCCTTGAGCGTTCCGACGTAATTATTGTTTCTTCAGTTTCATGCATTTATGGTTTGGGCTCTCCGGAGTATTATCGAGGAATGAATTTGACACTTTCTCAAGGTCAAATGCGACGACGAGATGATATTTTGCTCCATTTAGTAGAAATGCAATATAAAAGAAATGACTTCGAATTTATTCGATCAACATTTCGTGTGAGAGGTGATGTACTAGATATTTTTCCAGCTTATGAAGAAGATTTAGCCATTCGCGTTGAAATGTTTGGGGATGAGATTGAGCAGATCAGCGAAATTGACCCCTTGACAGGTAAAGTTAAACGACGCATCGCTTCTATTACTATTTATCCGAGTTCTCACCACGTTACGCCTGAAGAAATTCGGTTAAAAGCGATGGAAACTATTCGAGCAGAACTTGATGAGCGAAGGCAATTTTATGAAACGGAAAAAAAATATTTAGAGTTAGAGCGAATTCAGCAACGGACAATGTATGATCTAGAAATGTTAAAAGAAGTGGGAACTTGTAAAGGAATCGAAAATTATTCTCGTCATTTTAGCATGCGTCAGCCAGGTGCGCCACCCCCGTGTTTATTAGATTATTTTCCCTCAGATTATTTACTAGTTATTGATGAATCTCACCAAACACTTCCTCAGGTCCATGCGATGTTTAATGGAGATCGCGCACGGAAGCAAACTTTGGTCGATTTTGGATTTCGGTTACCTTCTGCTTTTGATAATCGACCTTTGCGCTTTGAAGAGGTTTACGGACGGATTCATCAAGTTGTTTATGTTTCTGCAACACCCGGTGCTTGGGAAGTCCAAGAGGCTGGAGGGGAAATTGTTGAACAATTAATTCGACCGACAGGTCTTTTAGATCCCATCATTGAAATACGTCCTGCATCTGGACAGGTAGACGATTGTTTAGCAGAAATCCGTTCTCATGTCAGTAAGGGAGGGCGTGTTTTACTCACCACACTCACAAAGAAGCTTTCGGAAGAATTGACGACTTATCTCAATGATTTGAACGTGAAAGCTAAATATCTTCATTCGGATATTGATACAATTGAACGTGTACAAATTATTCGAGATTTACGTTTAGGGGTATTCGATGTCTTAGTAGGAATCAACCTTTTAAGAGAAGGATTGGATATTCCTGAAGTTTCTCTTGTGGCTATTTTAGATGCCGATAAAGAGGGATTTTTGCGCAGTGAAACTTCTTTAATTCAAACTTGCGGTCGAGCGGCGCGAAATGCAGACGGCCGGGTGATTATGTATGCTGACAAAATCACTAAATCTATTAAACGAACTCTAGAAATTACAGAATCTAGGCGTGCTCTACAAATGCGTTATAATGAGCAGCATGGCATTACGCCCCGAACGGTGAAACGGGAAATTTCTGTATTAATGGAATCTGAAGAAGATCAAGTCACTCATCCAACCAAACTGGAAGAAGAAATTTTTAAAGCAGCAGAAGAAACGCATCATTATTTGACCTTGGATGAAGTGCGCTTAAAAATTAAAGAATGCGAAAAAGAAATGAAAAAAGCGGCCAAAGAATTTCGATTTGAAGAAGCCGCAGATTGGCGAGATCAGATGCGGCGTTATCAACAAATCGAATTAACATTGGCCTGATTGGCTCAAAGGTTAAGCAAGCATTTGGTTAATACTATTTGCTAAATATTGAAGCTCAGTTAGTTCTTCATTGTGCGATTCAGGGACACCAATAATACGTTTCTTACTTATTGCGCACCCTTGATCCAATAAGACTTTAGCTAATGTTGCATTTTCAGGGATGATTCCATCGTGGATAATTTTTGAACTATTCGTCAATTCTTGATAATTAGCGACAGAGGCTGTTTGTAGAATAATTTCGGGAGCTTGTAATGTTTTGGAGGACTCTGCACAATCAATATTCCATCCTATGACTTTCACTAAAAGCCCCAAGACTTTATTGGTAATGAGGCCAGCAGTAGTTGCTAAATCAGAAAAAGTTCGGCTTTTTACCCAGACATATTTTATGCCTGATTTTAATGCGTGGCGTTTCAAGGCTTCCGCTTGAACTCCCGCTCCAATGGAATGTCCAAATCCAATAATTTCTTTGGCTGCTATTCCTTTTTCCTGATCTTCTAAAAAATGTAAGAGTGCTTGATAAGCTTTTGTCATGGCATTTTTATTGGGTAAATTTGAGCTAGCACCGACTCCTGGATAGTTAAAAAAGATGGCGTTACCATTAATTTGAACAAGAAGTTTTTTGAATTGTCCCTCATTCAATTTAGATTCATAAAATTCTGCATTTCCGTTAGAAACGAGCATCCATCTTCCGTTGTGCAACGTTTCTTTTTGACCCATGATCATGGCATCAATCTTATAGTCATCGACTTTTATTGTTAAACGTTTATATTTCCATGAACTTTGGAGATCAATGGCCATTCTTTCCTTATGAGCAATTTTTGGACTTTCAAGTAAAGTAGGAGAGGAGGCGGGAAGTAGGGCTATTTTGCCGGCGATAATATGCATGATAGTAAAGGGAAAAAAAATTAATGACAAAGCGTCTTTAATAATTCGAATAATTTTATGTTCCGCATTCCATCGATAAATGGTAGACAAAGTGTGAGGGAAATTAAAGTCTTCTTTAGTAGATATTATGTAATCAGAATGATTATAAAATGCTTGGTTTCCTGTCAGTCTAGTTTGAAAAGAGATGGGCCCATTCATTTTGTTATGTCTCCGTAATTGCATTTAATAAAAAATTATATTATTAATTGAATTAAATTTCAAAATAAATTTTAATTAAATAAAAAAATGAAGTGTTTTTTAGAAAAAAATATTTAATTTTTTTATTTTAATAATAGTATTTTTTAATCGATTACCTAGTTTTGTTGTTTTTTTGAAAGTATAGGCTGCATTTTCCTCCTTCCATGATTTGAGGAACTTGGCCACAACGTTCAAGTATATTTTTAAATATATCCATATCGACAGAATAAGCCACCTTTTTTTTGAAGTTCGATTGAATAAAATTTTCATTAATCGCAATGAATAGGTCTATATAAACTGTACTAATGCTTAAGTTTTAATATTGATTGATTCCTGAATGATCTAGGAGAATGGATTTTGTTTGACCAAATGGTAAGTTCTTCGGTAAAAATCTCCCATTTTTGTCCACAATTGCTCGCTATTAATAAAAATCTTTTCACAGGCAGGAAGACTGTTTAAAAATTGCTTTCCGTATCCTTTTGTGACTAATCGAGTATCTAAACAGACAATGCATCCTCGATCCCATTGATTGCGAATCAATCGTCCAAAACCTTGTTTAAATTTGACGACTGCCTGAGGAACGGAATATTCAAAAAATGGCTCTCCTCCTTTTTCGATAATGGCTTCTGTGCGTGCTTGAATGAGCGGCTCAGTAGGAACTCTAAAAGGGAGTTTGACAATAATGACACATCGAAGTGCATCACCAGCGACATCGACTCCTTCCCAAAAAGAATCTGTACCAAATAAAATGGCTCGATCTGTCGTTTTAAATTTATGTAATAATGTCTGCCTTACTTCTTCCCCTTGTTTAAATAAGACATATGCATGCTCATGCATACGAGCTGATAATTTTTCCGCACATTGTTGCAACATAGAGTAAGAAGTGAAAAGGACAAAGGCTTGTCCACGGCTAGCTTGAATAGCTTTCCAAATGTTTTCAAAAGCAATCCAATTAAAATCTGGGTGCGATGGGGGAGGCATATCCGTGGGAACAGCTAGTAGTGCTTGTTTATGGTAGTCGAAAGGAGAATCATAAATATATTCTTCAATTTGTCTATAAGGAAGGTGCTTATCGGTTAGTCCTAAACGCTTACGAATAAACTGAAATTGTTGATTAGAAGTTAATGTTGCACTACATAAAATAATGGTAGGAAATTTGCTAAATACAAATTCAGCGAGCGATTTCGAAATGTCTAAATCTGCATCTACTAAGTGTACATTGATCAAAGATTTCAATTTGTGAGCTTCGATCCAACGCACTTTATTGGGTGAAGAAGGGGGCGAAATAAAGTGATTAAGCAAAGAAATTGAAGTTTCTAGCCGATTGGCAAGACCTTGAATATCTAACCGAATACTTTTAGTTTGTTCTTGCAATCGTTCATTTTCAATTAATTTAAGTTCAGCTTCTAAATTAGTAATGTTTAGACGATAGTTTTTAAGAGAATCGATAAGCTGACTAGCAGAGGGATGAATTTCCTCTTTCCACTTTGTGTGGTTCATATGTTCGTTCAAAATGCGTAGTTTCTGCTCATTTAAAGACACTTCTTCGCCTAATAACCGAGAGGCAGGGTTTTTGATCGCTTCAATAAAGTGAGCAAAGGCATCAAATGTTTGATTAATTTGTTCATGGATGACATGGCGAAGAGCAGGTAAATCTATTGTCAAGCGCATCACGATTTGACTAATTTCTCGCGGTGGAGCTTTATTATATAAAAGTTGCAGTTTCTCTTTTAAAATAGGAAGTTTACCTGGTTGTTGACTATGCCTTTCAGAACCTAAGCGACCCATTGTGCGCATCAACTCAATACGATGTAAATGTGAAGCAAAATATTCTGTAGCAATATCTTCAACGTGATGAGCTTCATCTAAAATAATTCTGCGATAGGTAGGAAGAATGCTTGTTTCGCTGTAATTGGCAGTGTCTGCTCGGCGCATAAGATCAGCAAATAAGAGGTGGTGATTCACAATTAAGATGTGCGCATCTTGTGCTTGGCGTCTAGCTTTAAAAAAGAAACATTGCTGGTAATGAGGGCATTCATGATGAGAACACGCTTCATTTTCTGCTCCAACTTTCTCCCAAACAGAATGAGTCGGAGCGAAAGAAAGTGAAGAGCGCGATCCATCAACTGTTTGTTGGCGCCAAGCCTCAATTTTCTCAATTTCTTGAGCTTCTTCTGAAGAGACAATGCTCATTTCCATCTGAACATCTTCTAGTTTACGAATACAAAGATAATTATGCATTCCTTTAACAAGTACCGCTTTCAAATTCAAATCAAGTGCGTCTAAAAGGTTTGGAATGTCTTTTGATAAAAGCTGCTCCTGAAGAGTAATGGTATTGGTCGAGATGACAGTGCGTTCATTGAAACGTGCTGCCCAAATTAAAGCCGGAATCAAGTAAGCTAGACTTTTACCTATTCCTGTTCCAGCTTCGATGAGAGCAATCGAATCATTATTGTACGCCTCGATAATATTTGTCATCATCTGCTGTTGCTGGGGACGAAATTCAAAGCCTTTTAAGCTATTAGCAAGTAATCCATCAGGTTTAAGAAGAGAAAGAATTTTCTCTGATTGAAGACCTCGGCTTTGTAATTGAGAATGAGACATATTAAAAATGGAGCCTAAGGTTACAAGACAAATATCCCCTCTTTTATTAAGAGAGGATATTAATTTATTCTGCTTCTAATAAATCAAGGAAGGCTTTGAGTTGTTTAGAACGGATAGGGTGTCGCATTTTGCGTAGAGCTTTTGCTTCAATCTGGCGGATACGTTCACGAGTAACATTAAACTCTACACCTACTTCTTCCAGTGTTTTAGGTTTACCATCTAATAAACCAAATCGTTGAATAAGGACTTTTCGTTCTCGATCACTAAGTGTTGAGAGGACTTCTCCCATCTTATCTTTCAAAATTGAATAACCCGTTGCTTCTGCAGGAGAATCAGCTCCCGTGTCTTCTAAGAAGTCCCCGAATTGACTTTCACCTCCATCACCCACTTCGGCTTGAAGTGAAATAGGATGTTGAGCAATTTTATAGATTTCTCTCACTCTTTCGGCAGTAATTCCTAGTTCTTTAGCTAATTCTTCAGGACTTGGCTCGCGACCAGTTTCCATCATTAATTTCTTTGCGCCGCGTAAGACTTTATTAATTGTTTCAATCATATGAACAGGAATACGGATGGTACGGGCTTGATCGGCAATAGCCCTTGTGACAGCTTGTCTGATCCACCATGTTGCATAAGTAGAAAACTTGTATCCGCGACGATATTCAAATTTTTCGACGGCTTTCATGAGCCCCATATTTCCTTCTTGAATGAGATCCAAGAAAGAAAGGCCTCGATTTGTATATTTCTTAGCAATAGAAATAACGAGCCTTAAGTTAGATTCTACCATTTCCCGTTTAGCTTCTTGGCTTTTATCCATCCAGCGTTGAAGCATTTTCACATCTTTTTTGAAATCATCTAAAGATCGCCCTGCTGCAAGTTCTCGTTTGTTGAGTTTTCGTTGAGCAGCGGCAAGCTTTGCACCAGCAAACTTATTTCTTTCCGCACGAGGTGTAAGTTCCTGAATTTCCTTTTCTAGGAAAAGGAAGCGATCATAAGCACGTAGAATAACTTCGACGAAATCGTCGATGATATTGTGTCTTAAATGCAGTCGGCGTAGGTAGGCTTGCATGCGGATACGACATTTTTCAATGTCTTCAATTAGCTTTAAGCGGTCATTTTTTTTGATATTAGGATCATTAATTTGCTCTAATAATCTTTCTAAAATGAGATCTTCTTCTTTTAATAACTGACATATTCTAGGAAGCAGATTCATGAATTCTTGTTTATTCACGACTTCTTTTTCGGTAATAGATTTATCAAATCGTTCTTTACCAGTAAGAAGATAGTTAGCTATAGCAATGGCTTCAGAGGTTGCGTAACGAAAGCGTAAAATAATGCGTTCAATTTGGACTTGAGCTTTTTCAATGCGTTTAGAAATTTCAACTTCTTCTTCCCGACTTAAAAGAGGGACCGAACCCATTTCTTTAAGATACATGCGCACCGGGTCATCAGGAGATCCTTCTGATCTTTTTGGCATGCTTTCTAATTCTTTCGCTTCTTTCTTGCGCTCTTTTTGACGATCTACCTCAGATTGGTTAAGAACTTGAATGTCCATTCCGCTAAGGAAAATCAGGATCTGATCAATTTGATCAGCGGAATCAAAAGACATAGGGAGAATTTCATTGATCTCCTCATAAGTAATAAAACCTTGGTCTTTTGAAATAGCGACAAGCTCATCAATTTTTTGCTGATGTTGTTGAGAAAAATGATTTTTGAAGTTCGTTTTGTTCATGCTTTCCTAAAGTAGAAGAAGTAAGAAATACGAGTAATTTTAACAAATTTGCCTTTTTAAAGCGAGTTTTCGCTAAGCTCAATAAAATTTGCTTATTTGGCATTAGATAAAATAATCAAGGCTGCCCGAAAAATTTCAGATTCGAACGTAATAAATCAATCATTCATATTTAAAAATAAGGGTGTATTTTCAATTTAACAATTTTGAAAAATACCTTAATAAATCTTTTATCATGAATTTTGAACATAATGAAAAAATTATTAAACTCGAATATACTTTGAAATTTCTCTAAAGCTGTTAAGTTATGCAAGAAATCTATTTTATCACAAGGATTATCCATTAATTAATGAAAGTTTTAGATGATAAAATTGTTTACTTAAATGAAAATTATCTTGGTGGTTATGCAAATTTATGCGTTAAATGAAAAAAATGAGATGATTCATGCTTATCATGCCCATAAAAAAGTAAACTATCGATGTATTGAATGTAATGGTCATCTGCGATCGAGAGGAGGTGCGCTTCGTCAACGCCATTTTTATCATTTAGAACCTAATCGAGCTTGCCATCTTCATCGAAAAGGAATCATCCACATACATATTCAAAATCATTTCTATACTTGTTTGCCAAAAGGAGATTGCCAATTAGAATACCGGCTGCCTGAAATTGGTCGTATTGCTGATGTTGTATGGCTATCTAAAAAAATTGTTTTTGAAATTCAGTATTCTCCTATTACGGCCGAAGAATTAAGCAAACGGAATCACGATTATCAGAAAATGGGATGGTCTGTCGTTTGGGTTTTACATGACAAACTTTATAATCAATTTCGTTTGAGCGCCGCAGAACAAGCTCTCCGGTTTTTACCTCATTATTTTACGAATATGGATCGTGAAGGAAAGGGAATTTTTTATGATCAATTTGATTACATACAAAATGGTTTACGTTTATATAAGATGTCTCCATTACCCGTTGATTTTTCAAAATTTTCCTGGATTAACGATCAAGAATTAAAAGAAGATTGTCTTTATCTTATTAAACAAAGAGCGAAAAATTGTTCTTTTTATTTCTCCGGTGATTTAATCGACTTAGGTAATACGTCTTCTGCAAGCGCTTATTACCAAAAAGCACAAGAAAAAGAAAAAGCTCAATTAGTTCAAGCAAAACAAAAAAAAATGAAGTATTTACGGAACTGGATAAAAAGAGGAATGGGGCAAACTTACCAAAGTATTTTTCGTTTTTTGCTTGAAAAAGTTTGTCATTAGGATCTTTTAACATTCAAAGGCTGCTGAAAGAATTATAGGCAACTGTTAGATTGGCTTTTATCTATAAAAGGAAAGACTTTTACATCGAGGAATAATGAAAAGATTTATTAAAGGGATACGAAGAAGGGTTAAACATTTTCAAAATAGAATAACAGTTGTTTATCAAGCCTTATTTGCAAATTAAAAAAAACTAGTCTTAATCGCTACTGCGATGCTTTCCCTCATCCTCAAAATGCTTTAAATATTTTCCCTGATGATTGGCGATCTTGTTTTCCACCCCCGTTTCATGAGCTTCAAGCTGGAGAAACACCTTTATTTGATGACTTGGGAGTCAAATGGTGCATAAATCTTTTAGGAGGTGTAGAAAATAAAAAAGGATGAGAGCTAGGTCCTCTTAAGGCAGGTCATTCTAAATTTATTCTTAAAAAAGATAAAAAAAAAGCCAAAGGATTTTTGCTTAGATCCTTTGGCTTTGATATTTTGTTACTTTTTTTATTCAGCATTGCCTACATAGTATACAAAAAACTATGATGAGTTATTTTTCAAACTTTTTGCAAAATGATCCCTTACCTAATTGAAATCAAACTCTTAAGAAAATATCCTTCAAGAGTTTTGGATTAAATTTTCTCGGTCAGATAATACGATAATACAGCAGCTCCTAACATTGCTCGGAATAAGGATTTTTTTAAATCTATGTCTAAATCGGTTGAAATTCTGTATAGTACTTCCTGCATTGGCATGCCTGCAGATGGTGCTACAAGTTTCATTATTCTTACCAAACTTGATGTATAATCTATAGATAGTATAGATATTGGCAGTGGTACCTTCTGCACAGAGGAACTTATATCCTTATTGAAGAACACCCAGCTTAGGAAATCCATAATGTCAAAATGATCGCTCAAGTGATGGTTTCCAAAAGGACCAAGCTTTTTTTTCATAATGTCAATACGTTCGTCCCATTCTCTAATGCCGTAGTTTGCTCTAATTTTTTGAATCTTATTTTGTATAGATGCTATGAAAGCATCTTCCGACTCGAAAAAACTCTCCCCAGAATAAAATACCTCATCAATGATCTCTTGTTTTTCAATGATGTTTTCTAGATCTTTTAGTTTCACTAGTGCATTGTATATTCGATCTAAATCATCAGAGCAAAGATCAATCGTTTCTTCGATCTTTTTCTGCTCTTCTTTTTTCAGTTCATTCCATCTTATTAATGCGTAAATACCGTACGGTATCCCGCTTGGAATACAAAGAAGCACTGTCGCCCAAGGTGGTAATTTAAATTTTTCTAATACTGAATCTTTCGCTGATTGATAACTTTCCTGGAGAATAACCCATCTTTCTTTCGCTTTTTTTTGATCTTCGGGAAAGGATCCCAATAAGCCCAACACATAATCTCGAAGCCGATTTACTTTTTTTTTGAGTATAGCAATTGTTTTTTTAGAGACCTTGCCTTTTAACTCTTTTAATACTGTGTCGATAAAAGAGATATTAAGGGTACTAAGGATGGAGCGGATGTACTCTTTGATACAACGACCTACAATTTCCTTGTCATAGTTGCGAACAAGACGAGGATCGATTTCTGGCAAATGTAAAAACTGTCCGATTTCCGGATTCGACTGGGAAAAGATGGTATTAATTAAGCTAGACTCTAGCACACTTTGTACAAAAACTTGAAGGTTTTCAAACTTTATGTCGTAATCTTTAAGATTTTTCATCTCTAGCTTCAGACTGTTCTTAAACCGATTTTCTAATAGTCTTTCATCATCAGGATCTAAAGGTTGCGAAGAACTCACACAGATCGGTCCCCTTTCAAAGTTCTCAGAAAAAGTTGCAACGCATGAGGATAAATGACTCGTATCTTCTAGATTATCAAATCGGATGATCTCTTTTAAGCCAATTTGCCTTAATAGTTCCTCTTCTCTTTCTTGGAGCCTCTTGCGACTTTCTGCTTTGGGGCCCGTTTCAGGCAATGGTATCTGTTGTGTTTGCTCTTTCTCTTCCTGCATCTTAGCAAGTTGTTGCTGCATTTTCTCTATCTTAGGTTGTAATGCCGGCATATCTAGAGCGGCAAGTGTCTCGATGGATGCACGAAGTGCAATCTCTTCTGGAGTGCGTTCTAATAGTTCTTTCTTCTGTTGCTCCTCTATTGCTTGAATTTGTCTAAAATCAGGATCTTTGGAGTATTTTGTGATTCCTAATAGACAGTCGTTCTTATTCTTGAGTAAATGACTCAGACGAGACCCTAGTTGAGCTGCGGCTGCAAACCTGCCTTCATTATTTGTGATCGACTCGAGAATCAATATTTGGGGAGTGTATTTTGCGATCAGCGCTTTTAGAGCACACTCCATCCCCAAAGAGATGAGAGATCCATTAGTATCGTCAAAACCGGGAAAATCAATGATGGCCCAATCTTGGACGATTTCAATGGTCGGGAGAAATGTACATGAAGTTGCTCCAGAAAGTCCAATAATCTGTTGCCGATCACTTTGTGATTCGTAGTGGAAGTCTTTTAATATCATCTGATCTCCTCTTAGGAAACATAACGTGGTCGACTTGCCGGCTCCTGAGGGGCCTAATAGGAATAAAATACGAGAGCGATCCGCAGGGATAGAGTTTACGACTTTTTGAATGATTGCTTCTCGAGTTTCCAAGACGATATGAGATAAGAGAGAAAAGGGGATTTTTTCAATTTCAGATCGCCGTTCGTTGCGACTGGGAAGAGCTCTCATTTGAAGGAGATGATCGTAGAGGTGAATGTAGCCGTTGTCGAGTAGTTCATCCAAATAAGCTGGATATGACAAAGGATCGTATTTTCTGAGCTCTTCTAAATCAGATTTTCTTTGTGCGATAACTTTCTTTAGCTGTTCGTAATCTTGAAGTTTTTTTTTCTTGCATTGCAAGATTTTATTCACTTTTTCAGTACGGTTAGGCCCTATCAAACATTTCACATCTTCATCGAATTGATCTGTGGAAAAGCAATAGGGAAGCTCCTCGGCAATAGCTTGAAAGTAACCGGAACTAAAGTTACGCTGTACGCTTTTAAACTCCTGCTCGATTTGCAACTCTGAATCTGAAAAGTGTTGTAAATGGTAGAGTGAAATCAAATCCTGCGCGCTAACTGCTTGATTAGAAACAATCTTTTTAACTTTTTCTATAATTTTTTGGAGGGCATGGTGGCTATTCCGCG
Organism: Candidatus Protochlamydia sp. R18; assembly: GCF_000648255.1. Lineage (NCBI taxonomy): Bacteria > Pseudomonadati > Chlamydiota > Chlamydiia > Parachlamydiales > Parachlamydiaceae > Candidatus Protochlamydia > Candidatus Protochlamydia sp. R18. Next base: position 40,096 of record NZ_BASL01000645.1, read on the forward strand.
CAGGTATCTCTTCAATTTGCCTCTCTAAGAGATCTACAGACTGATAAATTTGGTTAATCTCTTCCACATCGTGTCGACAAAGGAGCTCTTTTGCTAAAATCTTCTCAATGGCTTCCACTCCTTGTTCTATTATTCGAATAGGAG